>NZ_CBFHHE010000006.1:0-100891 GCF_965655635.1 Nereida sp. | reverse complement strand
CATATAAATCGCGGCTTAGATAACCTGCGACGGCCGGAACGATCATAGCCATCCCACTGATCGCCAGCAAAACGACAAACAGTGGATATTGTTCAATCTGTGCGCGCATCAGAAAAAGTCGATGGAAACCTGCAAGAGCCGCTCCACCTCGGCCACATCAGCAGACATGGCAAACAGCGCAACGACATCGCCCTCATCGATCCGCGTCGCACCTACCGGTTTGATCAGCTTCCCGCCTTTCAACAGCCCCGCAACCATCACACCTTCGGGCAGGTCAATCTCGCTAATCTTGCGACCAGCAAGCTGACTGGTTGAAAGTACCTGTGCCTCGATCACTTCCGCCTCAGCATCGCCAACCGAGTAAACGTGACGCACGCGACCTTGCCGCACGTGCCGTAAAATAGAGCTGACCGTAGTGGCGCGCGGGTTGATATAGGCATCAATCTGCAGAGGGGCCAAAAGTGGGACCAGCGTGGGATCATTGATCAGACAGATCGCCATCGGACAGCCGTTATTTTTGGCGCGCACGGCCGCCAAGATATTGGTCTTATCATCGTCGGTCACGGCCAAAACGGCATCGGCGCTGTCGATATTGGCCTCCCGCAGCAAATTGCGATCCAAACCATCACCGTGTAGCACAATGGTTTTTTCCAGCGCATCCGCAGCCCGTTCGGCGCAGGCACGGTTTTTCTCAATTACTTTTGCACGGATACGGTGGCGTTGCTCTTCAAGGGCTTTGGCAACCGCCAACCCAACATTACCACCACCAATCAGAACAACCCGCTCTTGTTTACGGGCCTTTTTGCCAAAAATCTCAAGGGTCCGAGACACGTCAGCGACGTCCGCGAAAATATAGCACTCGTCACCCGCGAAAATCTGATCACCAGCTTCGGGCTTAAACAACACACCCTCGCGGCGAATGCCCACAACAAGGGCGCGCAGCGTTGAAAACAGGTCCGTCAACTGACGCAGTGGCGTGTTGATAACAGGACAATCGTCACCAATCGTTAACCCCAAAAGCTGTCCTTTATTGTCGAGGAAAAACTCTGTGTCAAAAGCAGTCGGGCTTGAAAGGCGCAGCAAGGCGGCTTGTGCAACTTCGCGCTCGGGACTGATTACCACGTCAATCGGCAGGTGATCACGGCGGTAGAGGTCAGAGTAAATTGCATCAAGATAAGACTGCGCCCGCAGGCGCGCGATTTTGCGTGGGACCTCAAACACCGAATGCGCCACCTGACACGTCACCATATTGACCTCATCCGAATGGGTCGCGGCGATCACCATATCAGCGTCCCGCGCACCCGCACGTTCAAGCACATCTGGGTAGCTTGCAAAGCCAGCAACGCCTTGAACATCAAGGGTTTCTGTCGCCCGGCGAACGAGTTCGGCATTGTTGTCGACAACTGTCACATCGTTGTTTTCAGATGCCAAATGGCGCGCAATCTGCCAGCCAACCTGTCCTGCGCCGCAAATAATGACCTTCATGGGGCTTCCCTAACAATCATCGTAGTTCTGTGTGGGTGACACGCGGCGCGCTTTACGTCAATTGTTCTGCGCGTCGGCAGTATCATCAAACACTTCAGCAACGCGCGCGCCCCCCTTTGAGCTTGTCACCACACCCAGCGTCTTCAGTTTGCGGTGCAAAGCGGACCTTTCCATACCCACAAACGTGGCTGTACGGCTAATGTTGCCACCAAAGCGGTTAATTTGTGCCAGCAAATACTCGCGCTCAAAGAGTTCACGAGCCTCACGGAGCGGCAAAGCAGCCAACGCACTTGGCACAACAACCGTATCATCGCCCCCCGCGCCTGCATCATCGTTTGGTAAATCCGCCACATCTATGGGACCGGTGTCGTCGCCCAAAATCAAAACCCGCTCAATCACGTTTTTCAACTGACGGACATTGCCACGCCAATTCATGGTTTGAAGGCGCGTCTCTACCTCTTCAGTTAACTCGCGCAGCGGCAACCCTTGGCTCTGATGCAATTGTTCGATGAAATGTGCTGCCAGCACAGGGATGTCTTCGCGGCGTTCATCAAGGCCAGGCACCGTTACGGGTACAACATTCAGACGGTGATACAGCTCTTCGCGGAACGCACCATCTGCAATTGCTTTCTCTAAATCGCGGTTTGAACTGGAAATCACACGAAGATCGACTTTCACTTTCTCCGCGCCGCCAACCCGTACGAATTGTTGATCAACCAAAACCCGCAAAATTTTAGACTGCGTGCCAAGAGGCATATCAACGACTTCGTCAAAATAAATGACGCCGCTGCTTGCTTGCTCCAAAAGTCCGGGCTCGGGACCTTTACTGGTTTCACGGCCAAACAAGATTTCTTCCATATGCTCGGGATCAACCCCCGCCGAATTAACTGTCACAAAAGGAGCATCTGACCTCGGCGATTGTGCGTGAATATAGCGTGCCGCGACGTCTTTCCCCGCGCCGGCGGGACCAGTCAGCATCACGCGACCGTTAGAATTAGTCACTTTATCTAACTGGCTTCGAAGTGTCTTGAACGCCGCAGAATGACCAATCATTGGCGCCGATTGACTTCCCGTCCGCTTCAAAGCCACATTCTCGCGACGAAGCCGCGACGTTTCCATGGCGCGCGTGATCACGACCATCAATTGATCAATGTTGAACGGTTTTTCAATGAAATCATAAGCGCCTTGCTTAATGGCCGCGACTGCAATCTCAATGTTTCCGTGCCCGGAAATGATGACAACGGGCACTTCGGGGTGCTCTCGCTTGACAGTTTTCAGAATATCAATTCCGTCCATGTCACTGTCTTTAAGCCAAATATCGAGGATCATCAGCGCGGGCACTTCGTCTTTGATAGAGGCAATGCACTCGGTTGAGGTGCCTGCGAGCTTTACGTCAAATCCCTCGTCTTTCAAAATATCCCCAACCAATTCGCGGATATCTCGCTCGTCATCTGTGATCAAAATATGGCTCATGCCAACCTAGCTCCGTGCTGTCTTTTGTGCATCATTTTATCTGGTTTTTCATTGGTAATACAGGCAGGGTCACAATTGCAGAGGCCCCGCTGTGGGTATTGCCGCCCATCGGCTCTGCGTCTTCTAATGATAGAGAGCCGCCGTGTTCTTCGATGATCTTTTTGACGATCGGTAGCCCCAAGCCAGTACCTTTGTCTCGGGTCGTCACATAGGGCTCAAACAGCTTGCTGCGATCTACTGGCAACCCAATACCATTATCCGAAATCATAATTTGCACCGCATGGTCAACGGTTGTTAGGCTGACCGATACTTCTGGATTTCGCGGCCGCACGCCATATTTTCCCTCATAGCTTTCAATAGCCTCTGAGGCGTTCTTAATAAGATTTGTGAGCGCCTGACCTACCATTGTCGCATCGATATCAGCCCAAATCGGACCTTGCGCAATATCCGCAGTGATCTTCAAACCACCCGCAGATTGAAGCGTCACCGCATCGCGTAGAATTTGTGACAAATCCTCCTCGCGGCGCTGTGGTTCTGGCATACGGGCAAATTTCGAGAACTCATCAACGATCCGCCTCAAGTCGCCAGTCTGCCTCACAATAACACCGGTCATTTGCTCCAACGCTTCTGCGTCTTCAACTTCGCGGCCAAACTTACGCTTAATCCGTTCAGCACTTAGCTGAATCGGGGTCAGCGGGTTCTTGATTTCATGCGCAATCCTGCGCGCGACGTCCCCCCAAGCAGCCATCCGTTGTGCGCTGACCAAATCGGTCACATCGTCGAACGATATTACATATCCTTCGGTGCCATCGCTTCCGATGCGTGGGGCAATTCGCACAAGAAGGTTTTCCATCACACCATTACGTGTAACCTTAACTTCTGCCTGTACTACTTTGTTATTGTTCAATCTTACATCTTCAAAAAGTTGCTCAAACTCAGGCACAGCTTCTGAAATGACCCGTGCCTCCAGATCAGGATCAAGCCTAAGCAATCGTTCTGCCGATCTATTCACAAATGAAACGTGGCCAGCAGCATCAAGCCCAACCACACCAGACGTAACAGACGATAGTACACTATCAAACAAACGACGGCGGCGCTCAATCTGGCGGGTACTGTCGAGGAGCGTGTCTCGTTGTTGCTTTAGCTGCCGCGTCATCTGGTTGAAATACCGGCTCAGCATAGAAATCTCATCGTCACCGCGTTCTTCGCGCACAACAACATCAAGATCCCCCATCCCTACTCGACGCGCCGCACCGGCCAGCCTACCAACGGGTCGTGCTAGGCGCTCTGCAAACCAAAGGCCCAACCAGATCGCTGCAAGGATCAAGATGACAGCAAACCCAAGATAGAGAAGGCCAAATTCAAACAAAAGACGCCCACGGTCTTGTTCTAATTGTTGGTACAATTTGGCACTTTGCTGGGTGTCATCCAGCAACTGCAAAATAGCGCCGTCAACTTCGCGGCTGATATAAACAAACCGATCCAGTGAATTTGCAAGAGGGACAAGCGCACGAAACTCGTCACGCCCCCAATCCTCAATCACTGCAACGCCGTTATCACGTGCTTCACTGAAATACCGTTCAGCAGGTTCTTCATAATTGAACAAATAACTGCCCGCACCGCGCGCGCGGATTTCAGCGTTGCCATCGATAATAAACGCCTCGGCCAGCGGGTTTTGGATTGTTGGCTGCACTTGACCCAACACAAGCCGCAGTTCTGCATCACTCAATACCCCGTCCCGCTGTGACACATTCAAAAAGCGCGCGAGTATCTGTGCGTCCCGAATTAGGTCTTCGCGCTGTTCGGTTTCATAGGCTTGCGCTGCCGTTAAAGAGGCGCCAACCACACCGCGCACCCGGTCCGAGAACCAGCCCTCAAGCCCCACGTTCACTGTAAGACCCGCAAAAATCGCAACTAGAATGGTTGGAAGGAGGGCAACAAGGGCGAAAACACCCGTTAACCTTAAATGCAGCCGTGATCCTGCAGATTTCGCACGTCGTGCTGCAATCATTTGCGCAACACGACTGGCAACCATGGTCGCCACAACAAGCGCGTAGACGAGGTCCGCCAACAGCACGAGCCGAAGACTGTTCCCAACTGCTTGATCTTGCAGCGGACCAAGAACGGTAAACGTTGCAATTGCGAGTATGGGACCGAGTGCTACGACAAAAACAGAAAACGCGCTGCGGGTACTACGGCGCCGGTAAAATCGGCTCAGCCGATCCCAAAACCTGCGGTCCGCACGTAGCCTCATCTCGCCTCATCCTAGCCTTGCGCACCCTTAGCAGGCGCTATGCGACCATTTGGCCACGCTTATGTGATGTATTTACATCAATTTGCGGCGGCGTGTCACCTCAATATCGAGACCAGTAATCTTTTTTCGCAAGGTATTGCGATTGATGCCAAGAAGTTCGGCACATTTAGCTTGGTTACCACCAGTCGCATCGAGCGCAATCTCAATCATCGGCATTTCAATTTCGCGTAGAATTCGACCATAAAGCCCATCGGGCGGCAGCTCTCCGCCGTGCAGATCAAAGTATCGTCTTAAATGTTTAAAGACCGATGCTGACAGTTTTTCCCCCTCACGCGCGCGCAGTGTTGTGCTAGCGGCTGGCTGGTTGCGAAGCATGATTTCCACTTGTGCTTCGGTGATTTGCGCTTCTGCGACAGTGACGACCAAACGCTTGATCGCGTGTTCAAATTGGCGCACGTTTCCGGGCCAGCTATAGTTGCGAAGCAGGTCCATCGCTTCATCAGAGAAAAACTTTGCAGGCCCCCCGCTTCGATCAGAACGGCTCAAAAAATGACCGGCAAGAAGTTCAATATCTTCCACGCGTTCACGCAAAGGCGGTACAGAAAGTGTGACGCCAGACAGCCGGTAGAATAAATCTTCGCGGAACAAACCCTGCTCTGTACGCTCAGACAGCCCTGACTGATTAGCGGCCATAACCCGCGGCGCAGGTTCCGGCATGCTATCCAACATCCGCACCACCCGCGCTTGCGCTTCAAGACTGAGATCAGCAATTTCGTCAAAAACAAGCGATCCACCACGTACCCGCGACAACACATTCGCCGGACCATCAACACCTTCTAAATCGCGCTCGCCAACAACAACAAAAGGAAGGCTTCGGCGGTCAGAAAAGTCATGAATTGCCCGTGCTACAAGCGATTTTCCCGTCCCACTTTCGCCCAGAATAAGCACTGATAGATCCGTGTTCATCACCCGCGCAATTAACCTATAAAGCGCTTGCATTGCGACAGTCCGCCCCACCAGAGGCAACTCATCCTCGTCCTTCACAGGCGGCGGTGAAACCGCAGGGCTTTTCCGCTTTGTCTCAAGCGCCTTGGCACAGCGCTTCATCAGATCGGGCAAATCAAACGGCTTGGGGAGATAATCGTAGGCGTCTTTCTCAGTGGCCTGAATTGCAGTCATAATTGTATTTTGCGCCGAGATAATGATCACCGGCAAATTAGGCCGCACTTTGGTAATATGCGGTAGCGCATCAAGGCCGTTACCGTCGGGCATAACCACGTCCGAAACGACCAAATCCCCCTTCCCTTCTTCGACCCATCGAAGCAACGTCACCATGCTTGCGGTCGCGTGCACTTTACATCCTGCGCGGGTCAGTGCTTGGGTCAAAACAGTTCGAATTGTGCGATCGTCATCAGCAACAAGAACAGTGCCATCCATATTAATAGGTCCTCAAAACAATAAGTTGGCGGTCATTCATTCCGTATGTTCTTTCATATGTTTTGGCGCACGCGGCAGACTAATCCGGAACATCGTCTTGCCGGGTTCACTCTCAACCCGCAGCCAGCCATGGTGGTCAGCCACGATCTTCGCAACCAGCGCCAGCCCAAGTCCCGTCCCATTTTCTTTACCCGATACAAAGGGTTCAAAAATGTCATTTTCCAACTCGGGCGGAAGGCCAGGCCCGTCGTCGATAATCTCAATCTGAAGCGGCAACGGGGCATGTTCACCGTCGGCGCGCCGCACTCTCAGCGAATGCTCATAATAAGTCCGAACTTCGATATGCCCCCCACGGCGGTCCGCCGCCTCCGAGGCATTCTTCAACAAATTTTGAACGACCTGCAGCAATTGATCCGCGTCACCAAGTGTCGATGGCAGCGATGGGTCATAGTGCTCTGCGATGGTCATATGCGCACCAAAACCGACCAGCGCCGACCGCCGAGCACGGTTCAGAACGTCGTGAATATTAACCACTTTCTGCTCTGGTGGTTGGAGGTTCCCAAACATCTCAACTTGATCAAGCAACTTCACAATCCGGCGGGTTTCCTCAACAATGAGGTCCGTCATTTCCCTGTCCCCGCTTGACAGGTTCATAGATAAAAGTTGCGCAGCACCCGTTATGCCAGCGAGCGGGTTCTTAATCTCATGGGCAAGCATTTCGGACATGCCAATCGCAGATCGCGCCGCAGAATGGGACGTCCGCGATGTATCGATGCGCGTGGTCAATTCACGCGGCGACATTAGTATAATCATGCCGCCTTCCGTACCTTGAAGCGGCGCCACCTGAATATTGTACGCCGTGCCACCTTTTCCAGCGTCCCCCACAATGACGTCGTTGATATAAAGGGTTGAATGGCTACTGCGCGCTTTTTGCATCGCGCCTTCCATCGATGCCGCGCGTAGAACCGTATCCCAAAGCGACTTCCCGATCAGCGACTTGCACGATACATTCAGAAAGCTTTCGCCTGCCGGATTCATATCAATAACGCAATCATCAGCCCCGATAAGAACGACAGGCGACGGCAGTGAAATCCAAAGTGAGCGGTCCATTGTTACGCAGCCTCCTGATAGTGTTGCAAGGCGAGCGGCAAAAGGCTCAATACGACACTTGGATCCGCAGTCAGAACTTCGCGCCGAAGTGCTGCTGGCGTTTGTGCAAAATCCATGTACCAGCCTAAATGCTTACGTGCCACGCGCCCCCCAAGAGAGCTTCCGTAGAACGCCAGCATGTCTTCAAAATGGCCTGAAACCAGATCACATAGATCAGCCCCGCGCGGAACATCCGGCGCACAAATGGCAGATTGATCGCCGTAAACCGCATGGGCAACTTCGGTCAGAACCCACGGACGGCCCTGCGCACCACGGCCTATCATCACCCCGTCGGCCCCTGATTGATCAAGTGCGCTGCGTGCTGTTTGTGCATCCGTAATATCACCGTTCGCAATGACGGGAATAGTCACCGCATCTTTAACCAGCCCGATCGCCACCCAATCCGCGGCACCTTTGTAAAACTGACAGCGGGTGCGACCATGAATGACGATCTGTTGCACGCCCGCTTGCTCAGAACGCACCGCCAACTCGGGCGCGTTAAGCAAATTATCATCCCAACCAAGGCGCGTTTTTAGGGTCACCGGTAACTTCACGGCCTCAACCACTGCATCAATTAGTTTAAGCGCATGGTCTAAATCACGCATCAAGGCACTGCCTGAATACCCGCTGGTGACCTTTTTTGCGGGACATCCCATGTTGATATCGATAATCCTTGCGCCCATATCGGCAACCTGACGCGCGGCCTCAGCCATCCATTCAGGATCACGGCCCGCGAGCTGAACTGCGGTATTTTCAACCTCGGCACCAAGCTCTGCTTTTTCGCGCGTTCCAGGGCGACTGCTCAGCAACTCTTGTGACGCAACCATTTCACTGACCACGCGACCGGCCCCGAATTTGCTCACCAGCTTGCGGAACGGCAAATCCGTAATGCCTGCGAGCGGAGCAAGCATAACCGGCGGGTTCGGAAGACTGAGTGTTGTTGATCGGTCGGCAGAAGAGTTCATTCTTGTATGCCTAGCGATCTACAGAGCGCACACAACGCTAAACTGCACATAAATTAGACAAAAAATGTCTTCTGCCTATATTTTAATCAATCCCGCAATTTTAATGCACGCCATTTCAGTTGTATCGCCCGTAAAGATTGATACACCGTATCTTCATGACCTCTGCGCACGACATCAAACCAAAGACCGCTGCCATTATCGTCGCAGCTGGCCGTGGGACCCGTGCTGGTGGCGACATTCCAAAGCAATGGCAGTATGTTGCAGGGCGTCCTATTGCAGCATGGACGCTTGACCGCTTTCGCGCCTGCAGACACGTGTCCACTATCATTCTGGTGCTTCATCAAGATGATATGGAGCGTGACATCGGGGGTTTCTCATTCGATGGGGTCACGCGTGTTGTTGGCGGTAAAACGCGGAATACATCAGTTCTATGCGGACTAAAAGAAGCGCAAAAGCAAGGCTTTGATCAGGTTCTAATCCACGATGTGGCGCGCCCGTGTGTCTCAGATACTGTGATGGATAACGTGATTGCGGCGCTTAATACCGGCACCGGTGCTGCACCGGGTCTTCAGGTGTCCGACGCGCTTTGGACACATGACCGCGAACACGTGTCAGGCACACAAGATCGCAGCAAATTGATGCGCGCGCAAACACCCCAAGGGTTTCACCTTGCCCCCCTTTTAGAGGCCCATCTTGCCCATAGAGGCGATGCGGCTGACGATGTGGAGATTGCCCGCGCGGCAAATATACCGGTTCAGATTGTGCCCGGCTCAGAAGACAATATCAAAGTGACGACGCCCGAAGATTTTGCCCGCGCCGCACGTATTTTGAAAGGACAGGCTGCCATGGATATTCGCGTTGGCAATGGCTATGACGTGCACCGTTTTGGTGACGGTGATCATGTAATTCTATGCGGTGTGAAAGTGCCTTTTGATCGCGCCCTGCAAGGTCATTCTGATGCGGACGTCGGCATGCATGCGGTAACGGACGCGATTTACGGCGCCCTTGCGGATGGGGATATCGGACAGCATTTCCCGCCAAGTGAAGCGCAATGGAAAGGTGCCGCCTCAGACATCTTTTTGCGCCACGCCGTTAGCCGCGCGACGGAGCGCGGGTATACCATCTCAAACGTTGACTGCACATTGGTCTGTGAATTTCCAAAGATCGGGCCGGTTGCGATGCAAATGCGCGAAAAAATGGCCGAGATCATGGGGCTCGACCTTGCGCGGGTCAGTGTAAAGGCGACCACGTCCGAAAAACTCGGATTTACAGGGCGTGGCGAAGGCATCGCTTCACTGGCAACCGCCACGTTGATCAAACTATGAAACAACTCGCTCATTTAATTGGTACCGTGGGGTATGCCGGCCACATGCGCCCTGCCCCAGGCACGTGGGGATCGCTTGCTGCCCTTCCGCTTGGGTGGGCGCTCGCCACACTCGGCGGGCCCATTCTTTTTGGCGTCGCTTTGATTGTGGGTTTTGCGAAGGGCGTTTGGGCCACAAAAATCATGACCGCGGGAAGTGACGATCACGACCCGTCGATTATTGTGATCGACGAGGTCATTGGTCAATGGATCGCACTTTTGCCCGTTATAATCGGCTCACAGGCTGCGGGTGTTGATCTGCTGGCACTTTGGCCCGGATGGATCGCTGCTTTTGCGCTTTTTCGCCTTTTTGACATTTGGAAACCTTGGTTGGTCGGCATGGCCGACCGCCGACATGACCATTGGGGCGTGATGCTTGATGATGTCATCGCCGGTATTTTTGCAGCAATTGGCGTAATTGTTTTGGCGGGGCTCGCCCATGCACTCTGAATTGGCCCACAAAACCCTTGAGGCTGCACGGCGCGTCAGCCGTACGATCGCAACTGCCGAAAGTTGCACCGGTGGCATGGTCAGTGCAGCGCTCACAGAAATTGCTGGCAGCTCGGATGTGGTCGTTTGTGGGTTCACAACTTACGCTAACAGCGCAAAAGAAATGATGCTTGGCGTCGCCTATGAGACACTTTCCCAACACGGCGCCGTAAGTACAGAAGTGGCCGAGCAAATGGCGCGGGGCGCTGTGGCGCGATCTGATGCGCGGACAAGTGTCTCAATCACTGGGATTGCGGGGCCAGGTGGCTCTGACTTCAAACCCGAGGGGCGCGTTTGTTTTGCCCTTTTTGACGAACCGACGGACACCTGTCTCACAGAAACGATTGAGTTTGGCGCTTTGGGGCGGACACATGTCCGTAGCGCTGCTCGGGACCATGCGCTTGGTATGTTGATACTGTTTTTTGAAAGCCAGTAGATTTGCGTTTCGCCTATTAATTAAGCAAATAGGCTACACTACCGCACAGTATTCGCGCACACTCAGCTTGCTGATAATTTAAGCACACACATAGACACACTGCCTCTTTATCGGGCGCAACCCCCATGCTTATTGCACCTCAAAACCACCTTAGGAGGGTATCATGGTAGGGGCAGATACAGCTTGGATCATCGTCGCAACGGCGTTGGTTCTATTTATGACATTGCCAGGTTTGGCACTATTTTACGGCGGCTTGGTCCGTTCGCGCAACGTTTTGAGCGTGTTTATGCACTGCTACGCAATCGCATGTTTAATGAGCGTATTGTGGCTAGCCTTCGGATATTCCATCGCTTTTGGCAGCGGTACAAGCGGCTATTGGGGCGGTTTGGACAAGATGTTCCTTGCGGGCATCGACGCAGACACTTTGGCAGGTACAATCCCCGAGGTTCTGTTCTTTGCCTTCCAAATGACCTTTGCGGTCATCACACCGGCGCTGATCGTCGGCGCATATGTTGAGCGCGTCGGCTTTGGGTTTGTTCTGCTCTTTTCCGGCCTTTGGATGCTGCTTTGTTACGCACCTGTGGTTCACTGGATCTGGGGTGGCGGCATGTTGGCGGACGGCGGCATGTTTGGTGAGACAGGTGCCCGCGACTTCGCTGGTGGCATCGTAGTCCACGAGACAGCCGGCCTCGCAGCACTTATTATTGCGGTGATGCTTGGCGCGCGCAAAGAGCAAAGCAAGCCCCCCCACAATCCTGGCTACGTCATGATCGGCGCTGCAATGCTGTGGATTGGCTGGTTCGGCTTCAACGGTGGATCCCAACTGGCGGCAGATGGTGGCGCCGCAATGGCTCTGACAGTCACGCATATCTCAGCGGCGGCCGCCTCATTGTCATGGGCATTGTGGGAAAAGATCAAGTTTGGCAAGGCCTCTCTTGTTGGGATCGTGACTGGGACAATCGCAGGGCTGGCCTCAATCACGCCCGCGTCTGGCTTTGTTGATCCTGTAACGGCACTGTGCATCGGCGGCGTTGCTGGCATCTTGTGCCAAGAGGCCGTCGTATTGGTTCGCAACACACTCAAAATTGACGACACGCTCGATGTGTTCGCGGTACACGGTGTGGGCGGCATTTTCGGCACAATCGTAATTGCCTTGGTTGGCCAAGGCACGTGGGTTGCGCAACTTGGATCACTCGCAATCGTAGGCGTTTTCACTACCGTCGTCACAATCGCTTTGGTCTACATCGTGAGGGCAATTACTCCGTTGCGTGTCGATGAAGAAACAGAGCAGACCGGCCTCGATTTGGCAGTACACGGTGAGCGTGCCTACGATACAACGTCGTAACTTAGCGTCCAACTTGATAGACTAAATAGCGGCCATTCTTCGGAATGGCCGTTTGCGTTCTAGCCACCGTAAAGTGCGTCAGCGCGACGCTCAAATGCGCGCACAATCCGCTGCATCGCCTCATTAAACACAACGCCAATGATGCCTTGAAGGATGGCGTTCTTAAATTCAAAATCTACAAAGAAGGTTACTTCAACACCACCTTCTACGTCTTTGAAACTCCAAGTCGATTCCATATATTTGAATGGGCCATCAATGTAGGCTGTCTCAATCTTCTGATCGTTCGGATACAGAACCACTCTGCTACCAAAACGTTCGCGGAACACTTTGAAACTGATGACCAGATCCGCAAGCATAACCTCAGATGCACCTTGGTCTTGCTCCGTCCTACTTCTAATGCGCGCGGCCGCGCACCACGGCAAAAACTTAGGATAGGACGCCACATCCGCGACCAGATCGTACATTTGCTGCGCAGTGTATGGCAGTGTTTTTGTGTCGGTATGTGTCGGCATGATTCAATTTCGTTGATGACAGGCCTGCCAGATGTCGTATGCTCGCGCGCGAAAATCAAGGGGATTGCCCAATATGTCGCGTCCGTATGTCATCGATCCAATGATCACCGCCAAGGCAATTGCTGCCCGCATTGAAGAACTTGCCCGTGAGATTGAGGCAGAGTTTTCTACCGCTGATAAGCTTGTGGTTGTCGGGCTGTTGCGCGGCAGTTTTGTGTTCATTGCCGATCTTGTACGTGAGTTGAATCTTGATGTGGAAGTCGATTTCCTAGAGGCAAGCAGCTACGGCGACGGCATGGAAAGCAGCCGTGAAGTGCGTATTCTCAAGGACTTACGCGGCGCAATTGAAGCGCGTCATGTTCTTGTCGTCGAAGATTTGATTGATACAGGATACACGATGAAGCACGTCATTGGCCTGCTGCAGGCACGCAAACCAGCAAAGATGAAAAGCATCGTTCTGTTGGATAAAGAAAGCCGCCGTGAGGTGGATATTTCAGCGGATTGGGTTGGTTTTGCTATCCCAGACGAGTTTGTTGTTGGGTACGGCATTGATTACGCACAACGAAATCGCAACCTTAACCATATTGGTATAGTACGATTTACTGATTGATAGAAAATGGCCGGATTAAGCGCCGGCCAGCCGCTTGTCTCGGGCTGCTTTCAGGCGCGCAAAATCGTCACCTGCATGATAGCTTGATCGTGTCAGAGGCGTGGATGATACCATCAAAAAGCCCTTGTTATAAGCAGCTCTCTCATACGATGCGAATTCATCAGGCGTGACGAAACGATCAACAGCGTGGTGTTTTGGCGTTGGCTGAAGGTACTGACCAATCGTCAGAAAATCGATGTCAGCCGCACGCATATCTTCCATCACTTGAACGACTGCTTGCTTATCTTCACCCAAGCCAACCATGATGCCCGACTTGGTAAAGATTGTCGGATCAAGCTCTTTTACGCGTTGCAAAAGACGCAGTGAATGGAAGTACCGCGCGCCCGGGCGGACCTCGGGGTAAAGCCCGGGAACAGTCTCTAGATTATGATTGAACACATCAGGCTTAGCATTAACAACAACTTCTAACGCACTGTCATCACAACGAATAAAATCTGGCGTCAGGATTTCGATCGTCGTTTTGGGTGATTGACGCCGGATCGCACGGAGTGTCTGTGCAAAATGTGCTGCCCCGCCATCTTCGATATCATCACGGTCTACAGAGGTTATGACAACGTGGTTAAGCCCAAGCTTTTTCACCGCATCTGCAACACGGCCCGGTTCAAACACATCAAGCGCTTCTGGCGGCTTACCCGTTGCGATGTTGCAGAACGTACAAGCGCGCGTACATACTTGCCCCATGATCATCATCGTGGCGTGACCTTGGTTCCAGCATTCACCAGCATTGGGACAACCAGCTTCTTCGCAAACTGTTACCAACTTGTGCTCACGCATAATTTCATGGGTTTTCTTGTAGCCCTCACCAACAGGCGCCTTAACCCGAATCCAATCTGGTTTTTTCGGCTGCGGAGCGTCTGCACGGCGCTGCTTTTCAGGGTGGCGCTGTGCAGGAATTTTCAAATCGCGGGGCGTGGCCATGAAGCTACCTCAATTATCAAGATATTTGAGATATAGCCCTTCGGTTTGCCAATGCCTAGGGGGTGTGCGGTGTTGTCTGCTATGTGTTTACCGAATGGCTGACTACCCCACAAAACGCCCGTGTGCACCGTAAACATCTGAGTAATGGCGCTTGAGCCGCTCTAAGGCGATGCGTAGTACCACTTTGCCAGAACGCGCAGCCCATCCCATGCGACGCTCGGCCGCTTCTAGGCCTTCAAGGTAGCAGCACGTGCGCAGCACAACATCCCCAAGACCGGGCCCAAGATCATGAAGTGCGGCGAACACACGTTTTTGGGCATCTCTTGTGGCCGTAGGTTCTTCTGGTGCCCTCAATGCCGCTTGCCAGTCAAAATTTGCGCCTACATCGATCTGCGCCAGCTCAAAATCTTCGCGCAAACGCTCGCCTGCGGACACATGTTCATCAGACAAAAATGCCGCACCGTCTTTGCTTTTACGCCGCGACAAAACCACAAGCGGGCTTTCGCGAAGAGAATAGCGCGCCGTCCGAGGGTCAGTTGTCTCAGACGTATGAACCTGCGTTACGGTCCGCGCACTTAGCTTTGCATCATCACCGACCTCAATCAGCGTTTTCAACGCCGCACGGCCAGCACAGGTAATGAAGTAACGCGAAATACGTGAAGGCGTGATGCAAGAAATCCAGTCTTTTAGCGCCATTGCATTCGCAACAGGCCGGTCCACAGTTGCAGTTCTTGTGGTTTGCCCGTCCGCGCCAGTGCGCACCACAACGGCTTTTTCCATGTCGCGGGCCACAGCCAAAACGGCACCCGCCTCAACCAAACGGCGCAAAATGCGGCGCGCCTCGCGGTTCACTGTTGCTTCGTCTGTACAGATGTCAGCCTCCGCGACGCGCACTGCAATGTCGGCAGATTTTTGGCCCGAACGCCCCGTTGGCGTCACACCCTGTCCCGTTGCTCCCAATGTCCGCAGCGCCTCGTCCACCAATATGTCTTCGCGGCGGCGTTCAAGCCGCTTGACCTGACGGCTTACAGTAGACGCATGGCAGCCCAAATCACGGGCAAGCTCTCTGATCGAACACCCTTTTTCCGTGTGTAGAATGTAGTTGCGGGCAGATTGCGGCACCCAATCGGGCAGCGACTGCGATAACGCGCCTGAAACCTTGGAAACGGTAACACTAGACATTTGGCCTCCCCTTATACAAAAACTATCCACTGATTTACCCACAGGACAATGCAACTTAAGCGGGCAAACATTACCGAGGCGTTAACATAATTGCCGCAATTCGATTATTTTTTCCAAATCGATAACAATTGGTAAGAGGTCCGCGCGCTCATAAAATCTCTACGAAACACCCGCATAGGTTGTGTGATGATGGCTTCGTAAAATGAATAGCTTTTACGATTATGGAGACCATTATGACCCAAGCCCTACGTACACTCAGCCACATCAAACGCCCCAAATTGCTTTTGGCCGCGGCAAGAAACCCAAAAAACCTTTGTAATCGCGAAAAACTACTCGCTGAGCTTTTGAAAACCGAACCTGCTGTGACTGGAGAAAAAGCATTGGCCCGCCTCATGGCAGCAGAAGAACAACTCAACGAACAGCGCAAAGCGCATAACGCAAATTACCAACCATCGCGCCATGTCATGATAATGGCCGCGCTCTTGATCGAGGCGGCCATTGTTCAGAATAAAGAAACAGTCTGCGAAGACCGCCTAAAAGTGGTTAACCCCAAAGCCTACATAAACGCGTCAGGCATGGACGCTTTTTTCTCAGCCACATAGGCCTCCAAGGCAGTCTTGATCTCGGGGTTGATCTGAGGCTGCTGGTAGTCGCTCAGCATCTTGGTAACCCGCTGCGATGCAAGATATTGGGTGTCTTTCGCGCCGTCCTCATCCCATGTTTCGAACGGACGGTAGTCAAACACGTCAGACTTCCAAAACGCCGATTTGAAATTCTCTTGCGTATGGTCGCACCCAAGATAGTGACCGCCCGGGCCTACTTCACGGATCGCGCCCATTGCTTGAGCGTTTTCGTCATGGGCGACACCTTCGGCCATTTTGTGCAACGTCCCAAGTTGATCTGCATCCATCACGAATTTCTCGAATGACGCAACAAGGCCACCTTCGAGCCAACCGCATGAGTGGAGCATAAAGTTAACGCCGCCCATCAGCGCTGCGTTCAGCGTGTTTGCAGTCTCATAAGCTGCCTGCGCATCGGGTAGCTTAGACGCACAAAGTCCACCACCCGACCGGAACGGCAGCCCCATGCGGCGGGCAAGTTGGCCTGCACCGTACAAAATCTGGCTCGCTTCCGGGGTGCCAAACGTGGGCGCGCCCGAGTTCATGTCGATCGATGTCACAAATGTGCCGAAAATAACTGGAGCACCAGGGCGGATGATCTGACTGTAGGCAATGCCCGCCATCACTTCGGCCAAAACCTGCGTCAACGTACCCATGACAGACACTGGAGCCATCGCGCCGCCCACGATAAACGGTGAAATGATGCAGGCTTGGTTATTCTTGGCGTAGACTTCAAGCGCCCCCATCATGATCGAATCGAATGTCATGGGGCTGTTAATGTTGATGAGCGACGTCATCACTGTGTTCTCTTGGACGAATTCTTTTCCAAACAGAATTTCACACATCTCAACACTGTCTTGTGCACGGCTTGGTTCTGTCACGGAGCCCATAAACGGCTTATCCGAATACAGCATATGCGTAAGCAGCATATCAAGGTGGCGCTTGTTCACAGGCACATCTGTTGGCTCACAAACCGTGCCACCAGAGTGGTGAAGCCATTTCGACATATAGCCAAGCTTCACGAATTTAACGAAGTCATCCATCGTTGCGTAGCGGCGGCCGCCGTCTTTGTCTCGCACGAACGGAGGACCATAGACAGGTGCCGTCACTAGGGTATCGCCACCAATCTCAACGTTACGCGCAGGGTTACGGGCATGTTGGGTGAACTTCGAGGGCGCAGTACTGCACAATTTACGGGCCAATCCACGCGGTATCCGCACGCGTTCGCCGTCAACAGATGCACCAGCGGCCTTCCAACGCTCGAGGCTTTCGGGAGAATCAACAAAAGCCACCCCTACTTGCTCGAGCAAGGTTTCCGCGTTTTCTTCGATGATGCTAAGCGCTTCGTCGCTCAAAAGTTCAAAATTGGGGATGTTGCGTTCGATATATTTGGCCGTATCAAATGAGACAGCCGTCCGCGCCGCACGTCGCGCAGCGCCTCCGCCACCACGTGCACGGCGTGTAGTTGTTGCTGTATCAGACATTCTGAGCCCCTCTTGTGTTCGTTTGAACGGTAACCTAGTGCGTGGACAGATGTTTGCCGCCACCATATCCGCCCCTTCTGGCGTAAAAACGACATGTTCTCTTGCCACAAGCACAACTCGCGCATAATCAACGCCCATGACACAGAAAACGCCCCACGAACGCCTTCTCATCATTGATTTTGGCAGCCAAGTTACGCAACTGATCGCCCGCCGCCTGCGCGAGCTAAGTGTGTATTGCGAAATTCACCCCTATCAGAACGTGACCGACAGCTTTTTGGCGGAATTCGCGCCTAAAGCGGTCATTTTGTCAGGGGGACCAGACAGTGTGACCCGCGAAGGCTCGCCACGTCCGCCAGCGTCTGTGTTTGACATGGGTGTGCCGATCCTTGGCATCTGCTACGGTCAACAAGTCATGATGCACATGTTGGGTGGCCGCGTAGACACAGGTCACGGAACTGCCGAATTTGGTCGCGCCTTTGTGACCCCCGCAGATACCCGTCTCACGCTGCTTGAGGGTTGGTTTGCAGAGGGCAAAGAACAAGTCTGGATGAGCCACGGTGATCACGTGTCTGCCATTGCGCCGGGCTTTGACGTTTACGGCACGTCACCCAACGCGCCTTTCGCGATTACGGCAGATTTGTCGCGTAATTTCTACGCGGTTCAATTCCACCCTGAGGTTCACCACACACCCAACGGGGCGGCTCTCTACAAAAATTTCGTTGAAATGGCGGGCTTCACCGGCGACTGGACAATGGGCGCGTACCGCGAACAAGCCATCGCCGCGATCCGAAAGCAAGTTGGCAATAAGTATGTAATCTGCGGTTTGTCAGGCGGCGTGGACAGTTCTGTCGCGGCCGTTTTGCTGCATGAAGCCATCGGGGATCAGCTGACATGTGTCTTCGTTGATCACGGGCTCTTGCGCAAAGGAGAGGCCGAAGAAGTCGTGACCATGTTCCGCGACAACTACAACATGAAACTCATCCACGCAGATGAGCAAGAGCTGTTTCTGGGTGAACTTGACGGTGTAAGTGATCCTGAAACCAAAAGAAAAATTATTGGAAAGCTGTTTATTGATGTGTTTCAGAAACACGCAGACAGCATTGAGGGCGCAGAATTTCTGGCGCAGGGAACGCTCTATCCGGATGTGATTGAAAGCGTCTCATTTAGTGGCGGGCCGAGTGTGACGATCAAATCGCACCACAATGTTGGCGGCCTGCCCGAAAAGATGGGCCTCAAGCTGGTCGAGCCACTTCGTGAACTGTTCAAAGACGAAGTACGCGCGCTTGGCGCCGAACTTGGTTTGCCCAAAAGCTTTATTGGTCGTCATCCCTTTCCGGGGCCAGGCCTTGCAATCCGTTGTCCCGGCGAAATCACCCGTGAAAAGCTTGAAATCTTGCGTGAAGCCGATGCTGTCTACATCGATCAGATCCGCAGACACGGTCTTTACGACGAGATATGGCAAGCGTTTGTCGCGATCCTGCCCGTTCGAACAGTCGGCGTCATGGGCGACGGGCGGACCTACGACTTCGCCTGCGCATTGCGAGCAGTTACCTCCGTCGACGGCATGACCGCCGACTACTATCCGTTCAGTCATGAATTCCTAGGCGAGACAGCGACGCGCATTATCAACGAAATCAAAGGCATCAACCGCGTGACCTACGATATTACCTCTAAGCCTCCGGGAACAATTGAGTGGGAATGACTCCTGATGCGCCGTCAGTTGAGCCGTTGATAGACCTGCCAGTTGCTGAGAAAACCCAAGGCCCCTATGTGGACACGCTCAAGTGGATTGCGACAATCATCCAGTTGATTGGCTACGGCTTAACAGGCCTCAATATGGTACCCTATAACATCTTCTTTTTCTTCGCCGGTATTTTCCTGTGGTTCGCAGTCGGAGTGATGTGGAAAGACCGCGCCATCATGGTTGTTCATGTTGGGGCATTCATTTCGCTCGCCGCAGGGTATTTGAACGCTTAGCTTTCGGCTGTGCGAACAAAGCTACCTTTTTGCAGGCGTCGGCGTTAGGAGTGGCTAAGATTTTCATTGGACAACCAAATGACAAAAGAAAAAGCACTTGAATGGTTTGGCGTAGGAACTGCCATTGCATACTCATTGTTGGTGGCGTCAAATTCTGGCTATGAATTTTGGGGGTTTTGTTTGCTGCTGATCTCGTCATTCTCGATCGGCTTGTGGGCCTTTTTGTGTAATCACAGAGCCATGTTGCTACTGCAATTTTTCTACGCGAGCGCTGGTATCATCGGGATGTTCCGGTGGGCATAATGTCTGATTGGCGGTGGTTCGGATGACATCGCAACTCAAAGCCTGCATTTGGATGCTTGGCGCTGTCGTCAGCTTTTCAGCCATGGCGTTGGCTGGCCGGGTTGTATCTGTGGATTTGGATACGTTTGAGATCATGACGTATCGCAGCCTCATCGGCGTTGTTGTCATGGCGACGATCATTTTTGCATCTGGAGGGGTGCGGCGCATTCAAACAGATCGGTTCGGCCTCCATCTTATCCTCAACATTTGTCATTTTACGGGACAGAACCTTTGGTTTTATGCCTTAACGCTGATCTCCCTCGCCCAGCTTTTTGCGCTAGAATTCACAACACCGCTATGGGTGCTCATCCTGTCGCCTCTACTTTTAAGTGAACGCCTAACGCGGGTACGCATCCTCGTAGCGCTCATTGGTTTTTTGGGTGTTCTAATCGTAACACGGCCCACGATGGGCAGCATCTCGGTGGGTACGCTGACTGCGGCGAATTCGGCAATTTTCTTCGCAGGCTCTATCCTATTCACGCGAAAGCTGACAGCAGATCAATCGACGCTGACAATCCTGACGTGGTTGGTCGGTCTACAAGCAGTGTTTGGCATAATCTGCGCAGGAATCGATGGTGATATCGCAGCCCCTTCCCTTGCTATGGCACCGTTCATAATCATCATCGGTTTTGCGGGATTGCTGGCGCATGCATGTTTGGTTCAGGCGCTGTCATTAGCACCCGCAATGCTTGTGGTACCGATTGATTTTCTGCGTCTGCCTCTTATTGCAGTCTTGGCGATGATCTTATTCGGCGAGCATTTGGACCCTTGGGTGTTTGTTGGCGCTGCGATCATCTTCGGAGCAAATTACACAAATATTTGGGCTGAGACGCGGAATTCACGCACCTAAAAATCTATTCACGTTACTCGCGTCAATCTATTGGACCCCCTGATTAACGCCGCGTGACAATCGCGCGGAAAACCGCTTGCCTGCTAACAAATTAAGCAGGTTTAAACCAACGTTCATTCAGGGAAGAGATAGTGAATAAACGAACAACAGCAGGCGCAGTACTTCTCGTCACGACCTCACTTGCAGCTGCGGGTGGCATTGACTGCTCCAACCAATTTATCGGCCCGCTATTTGAAGCCGGTGGTGAAACAGGCAGCTATGTTTAGCACTGTGAGACACGCAACGTATGACAGCTTTAATCTAACCGCTGGGAGGGGGGCAATTCGTTGATTTCGATAATGATAAGACAGACTATTCTATCGACCTGACCCGCGAATATCCGATAAATGGTTAGTTGCGGCGACATACTCTAAAGCCCAAGCGGGCGCGTGCCCAAGTGATAGATTACTGGCACCAACAAACAGATCAGATGTTTTCGGCCTCGCAGCTACTTACACCGAAGGTCCGATGAAAATTACCGCGGGCGTATCTTACGGCAAACTTGGCGATCAAGACGTACCGGCACCAGCGGGACCGCCGCTAGACGGCACAGATATTACCTTCTGCGATGCAAGCGTCGTGGGCTTCGGCGTTCGCCTTGGCTATAACTTTTAAATCTACTTACTCACACTATCCCCGCCCCGCCCTTCATCCGAAGTGGCGGGGTTTTCTTTATCTACCTTGCAAAGCGCCGCCTTGCACCGGTGCCTTTGTAGGGCTATCTCAAGTCTCCAAGTAGATTTTGCGAAGGGGCGCTGCCCATGCTCTATAATTCAGCACAAGAATGGCGCGACGCCCCACACAAGCGGATCGTTTTGTTTGCGATGTCTGGCTTGGGCAAAACCTATGTCTCGGAGATGCTTCAACAGACCGGCACATGGTTTCACTACTCTATCGATTACCGTATCGGCACGCATTACATGGCCGAGCCGATTGCGGACAATTGCAAGCGCGAAGCGATGAAAGTCCCGTTCTTGCGGGAAATGCTTCTGGCTGATGCCATCCATATTGCTCCAAATATTCACGATCACGACCTTACTGCCGTTGCGGCATACACCGGAAAACCCGGAAACGAGGAGCAGGGTGGCCTAAACTTTGATGCCTACATGAAGCGTCAAAAACAGTTTGAGGCCGCTGAAATGCAAGCCCTTCTCGACACGAGTGAGTTTATGGAGCGCGCCGAGGACATCTACGGCTACGATAATTTTGTTTGCGACACTGGCGGCTCTATTTGTGAGTGGGTTGATGCCGAGGATCCCAATGATCCTATCTTGAACGCTTTGGCCAACAACGCACTTCTTGTCTGGATCAAAGGCAGCGATGCGCATAGACAATCATTGGTCGGACGCTTTGACAAGTCACCCAAGCCGATGTGCTATGATACAGAATTTACCACCGGTTGTTGGGAAACTTATTTACTTGAAAGCAAGATAGTAGAGAGCGAAGTTAATCCAGACGACTTTATCCGCTGGATGTATGCGCGGGCGATGAAGCACCGCCAACCCCGCTATGAATCGATGGCGAAATGGGGCGTTACGCTTGATGCAAATGATGTCATGAAAGTCCGTTCTGCGGACGAGTTCTGCGAACTAATCGCGGCTGCGCTGCCTTAGGTAAGGACACCCGAAAATGCCTATTAAACTACCCGCGGATCTTCCCGCCTACGATATTTTGACCCGCGAGGGTGTGAGCGTTTTGGACGAGACAGTCGCCGCGCGCCAAGATATCCGCCCGCTGAAAATTGCTTTGCTCAACCTGATGCCAAAGAAAATTCAGACCGAGACACAATTCGCGCGGTTGATTGGTGCAACGCCATTGCAGATTGAGCTGACACTTGTCCGCATGTCCGAGCACCAGACCAAAAATACCGCCGCCGAGCATATGGAGACGTTTTACCGCCCCTTCCACGACATCAAAGGCGAAAAGTTTGACGGCCTCATCATTACTGGCGCGCCGATTGAGCACCTGCAATTCGACGAGGTGACTTATTGGGATGAGTTGCGTGAGGTTTTTGAATGGACCCAAACGAACGTGCATTCCACATTTGGCGTATGCTGGGGCGGAATGGCGATGATTAACTATTTCCATGGCGTCACAAAGCACCTGCTCGATGCCAAGGCATTTGGGTGTTTCCGTCACAAAAACCTTGATGAGGCATCACCCTATTTGCGTGGGTTTTCAGACGATTGCGTGATCCCTGTGAGCCGCTGGACCGAAATGGACGCAGGAGAAATTAACCAAGCTGGCCTCAAAACGCTGTTGGGCAGCGATGCGGTAGGACCGTGTCTTGTCGAGGATAATGCACGCCGTGCGCTCTATATTTTTAACCATTTTGAGTATGATACCGGCACCCTAAAACAAGAATATGATCGCGATGTTTCTGAGGGAACCGCGGTCAATGTACCCGTTAACTATTATCCCGAAGATGATCCTGCTGCGGCACCTCAAAACCGGTGGCGCAGTCACGCACATCTTCTCTATGGGAATTGGATAAATGAAATCTACCAAACGACGCCCTACGAGATTGAAAACATTGGGACTTAGCCTGCTTGCCATTGGGATTTGCGTCCTTCTGATCTCTGCCTTCGTTGGGATCATGGCGCGCAAAAACGAGCGGGCAGCTGAGGCTAATTTTCCACCCATTGGCCAATTCGTTAACGTGGGTGGCCGCCAAGTGCATGCGTTGGTTACGGGAACGGGGCCTGATTTGATCCTGATCCATGGGGCATCTGGCAACATTCGCGATTGGACGTTCGATTTTGTTGACCAACTCAAGTATCGCTACCGCGTTATCGTGATGGATCGCCCGGGTTTGGGCTACACAGATCGGGCGGACCCTACCCTTTCCGGCGCGTGGAGTACCGACGCGGAGACCCCGCACGAACAAGCGCGAATGCTGAAGGCCGCAGCGGATCAACTGGGCGTGAAAAATCCAATTGTGCTTGGCTACAGCTTTGGTGGTGCCGTCGCGATGGCTTGGGCGTTGGAGTTTCCGGATCATCCAAGCGGCATGGTCATTCTCAGCGGCGCGACGGAACCATGGCCGGGACCGCTTGATCTATTTTACCGCGTAAATGGCAGTCTTATCGGGGGCTTGATCACAACGCCTTTGATTGCAGCTTTTGCCGGTGAGGCGCGGATCAATGCCTCAATCAATTCGATATTTGAGCCAGCCGAGCCGCCTGAGGGGTACAACGATTATATTGGTGGCGCTTTGGTCACGCGGCGTGCCTCGATGCGCGCAAATGCAAGGCAAGTCCTTGGGCTACGCCCGCATGTGGTGGAAATGTCCAAGCAGTATCCTCGCATGACACTGCCAACTGAAATCCTTCATGGCGATGCAGATACGATCGTGCCGGCCAGTATTCACGCGCGCGTTCTTGATGCTCAATTACCGAACAGCCGTCTCACGATCCTGAGTAGCGTCGGGCACATGCCTCACCACACAAATCCTGCGGATGTGATCTCTGCAATTGATCGCCTGAGCCAGACCCCCTAGCGCGATTAGCTTTGCTTTGTAATAGTGTGGGTGAAAGTTGGCGGTGAAGGTGTTGATATGTCGAGTTTTTCCAAAGATGCGGTGCATCAGTTCTTCAGCGTACATGCGCCGAAGGATATACGCCAAGCCATCAAGAACAGTGCTAAGGGGGCAATTCTTGATGCGGGCTACCCATATGATGACCGCCTAAAGCGGAAAGCCTATGAGGCGCATATGGCTAAGCTGCAAATTGAGCTGGTCAAAATGCAGTCGTGGGTCAAGAAAAGCGGCGCGCGGGTTGCTGTTGTCTTTGAGGGGCGCGATGCAGCCGGCAAAGGCGGCACCATTAAACGGCTGCGCGAAAACTTGAACCCCCGTCAAGCACGTGTCGTCGCCCTCGCAAAGCCAACCGAAAAGGAGGCCGACGAGTGGTATTTTCAGCGCCATGTGAAACATATGCCAACCGCGGGAGGCATGACGTTTTTTGATCGTAGTTGGTATAATCGAGGCGTTGTCGAGCATGTCTTTGAATTTTGCACCCCTACGCAACGACAGCTTTGGTTCGATCAAACGCCCTACTTCGAAGATATGATGGTGAGCGATGGGATACAGCTGATCAAAATTTGGCTGAACGTTGGGCAAGCCGAACAGCTACACCGTTTTTTGCGCCGCGAGGCCGATCCCTTGAAGCAATGGAAACTCTCTTGGATCGATGTAGAGGGTCTTGGCAAATGGGACAGCTATTCACACGCAATTGGTGAGACACTGTCTCGGACGCATACGGACACGTGTCCGTGGACAGTTGTTCGTAGCGATGACAAACGACACGCAAGGATCGCAGCAATCCAAACCATCCTAACGCGCGTGACTTATGAGGGCCGTAATGACGAAGCGATTGGCCCAATTGACCAAGGGATTATTGGCGCGCCTTCATCGCTGACAAACCTAGCGTAAAGCTCACTGATCAAAAAACACCAATGCGTCTTCGCGCCAACTGATGCGGACAGGTGTCCCAATCTCTAAAATTTCACGCCCCATAAGGTTTTTCATCGAAATCGTAAGGGTCTTATCCAAGCCATCAAGCTCGACTTCATAGTAGGTCATATCACCATAGTAAGCCCTGTCAGCAATAGTAGCGACTGTAACACGGTCGCGATCAGGCTCGCCAGGAAACAGAATAGACATGGTCTCGGGCCGGATACCAGCGTGCAAGACAGTGTCTTGCGCAAGGGCGGACACCTGTCCAAGCCCTGCAATCGTTAAACTACCCGCATTTTGTGCAACTGGCATGACGTTCATAGTGCCAATGAATTCACCAACTTTGCGGGAGGCAGGCGCACGGTACAGTGTCTGCGGGTCAGCCAATTGCGCAATCTGACCTTCGAACATGACAGCGATCCGATCACTCATGATCAGCGCTTCTTCCTGATCATGGGTCACCAAGATGAATGTAATGCCGACTTGTCGCTGAAGACGACGCAGTTCAAGCTGCATCTGCTCGCGCAGTTTTTTGTCCAGCGCGGAAAGCGGCTCGTCCAAAAGAAGAACTTTAGGCTTGAGAACAAGCGCACGGGCTAAGGCAACACGTTGACGTTGCCCACCAGACAAAGCATTGGCCGCACGCGCGCCAAACCCGCCTAACCCGACCATTTCAAGGGCTTCACCAACGACACGAGTTTGTTCTGGCTTACTTAGGTCAGATTTCCGTAGGCCAAAGGCCACGTTTTGAGCGACGTTTAAATGCGGGAAAATCGCATAACTTTGAAACACCATATTAGTAGGTCGGCGGTTTGGCGGCACCTGCGCCATATCGGTACCAGCAATCTTAAGCGTCCCGCGTTCAATATCTTCAAACCCCGCAATCGTGCGCAGCAGCGTGGTTTTTCCGCAGCCAGATGGGCCTAACAGAGAGAAGAACTCCCCTGCTTCAATGTCTAAATCTATGTTCCTAAGCGCGTGGTAACTGTCATAATGCTTGTTAACGCCGGATAACGAAATCATGATCATAGAAACCTCCCTTCGGTGCTTTGCCCCTCCTTTCGCAACCCACGGCGACGAAGTGTTTCAGCCAGTGCAAGCAGCAGGATTGAGAGACATACGAGCAGCGTTCCCAAGGCCATAACGACTGGCAGCTTGGTTGGAAAGCGTAACTGTGACCACAAATAAACAGGTAGTGTTGGCTCTGTACTGCTTAGGAAAAAAGCGATGATGAACTCATCCAAACTGATCGTGAACGAGATAAGCAGTGACGCAATTAGTCCGGGCCAGATCAGCGGCAGTGTCAAACGGCAAAACGTGCTGAACCGGGTTTCACCTAAATCAAGTGATGCCTCTTCAAGGGCGGGATCAATGTTTTGGAAACTAGAATTTAGAATAGAGATCGCAAATGGCATGCAGATCAACGTGTGACCTGCGATCACTGACCATGACCCTATGCTGAGCCCCAACTGCAAGAACACCACCAAGAGTGAAACAGCAACTATAATCTCAGGGAGGACGAGCGGTAGCATGATCAGGCCCATAATGGGTCGCTTGCCAGTGAAGTGATAGCGCACTGCGGCGCGTGCGGCGCAAACACCTAGAATTGTTGATAAAACTGCTGTTACAGAGGCGATTTTTACGGAGGTCCAAACACTGCTTGTCAGGGCGGGAATGGTTGGCAATTGCGCAAACCACTTGGCGGTGAACCCCTGCAAGGGGAAGGCAATTGTTGTACTATCATTGAATGCGAAAAGTGGAAGCAACACGATCGGCGCGTAGAGAAAAGTCAGATATGCCCATATATATACCCTCATGACCGTACCTTCAGAAAACGCCGGTTTAGCCAGACAAAAAGCGCCGCAATTACGGTCACGGAAATCATTGAAATGACCGCGAGCGTCGCTCCCATTGGGGCGTTGTTGAGTTTCAAAAACTGTGTCTGGATCATGTTTGCAATCATCATCCCGCCGGGTCCCCCAACAAGGCGCGGTGTAATATAGTCACCGATTACAGGTATGAACACGATGAGTGTTGCGGCGACTACGCCCGGCATCGCAAGCGGAAGCGTGACGCGGAAAAAAGTCGCCACACGGGTTTCCCCCAAGTCGCGCGAGGCCTCCAGAAGCGAGCGGTCAATCTTTTCCAAGGCCACGAAAATAGGTAAAATCGCAAAGGGTGCAAACGCGTGGGCGAGCGTGATAATTACAGCGTTTAGGTTGTATAAAATGAATGTGATTGGTGCATCAATGATACCTAGCTCAATCAAGCCTGAATTAATGACGCCGTTGAACCCCAGAACGACTTTCCACAGGAAAACGCGGATCAGGTAGCTTGTCCAAAACGGGATCGTAATCAAAAAGAGCCACAGCGATTTGCGTGGCGGCTTTACGTGAAAGCTTATGAAGTATGCCACCGGAAAAGCTGTGACGACGGTTAGCAGTGTCACCGCCCCCGCAACCAAAAGCGAGCGGCCCAGTAGCAATCCATAAATCGGGTCTTGGGCTGCCTCAACGTAATTTATAATTGTGAAATCAGTATTCAAAGTCAGGTAATCTTGCGTCCAAAAGCTGAACAAAATGATTGCCCCGAGCGGTCCCGCAAGCAGGACCAAAGTGGTGAAAAACGGCGGGCTAACCAGTAAAAGCCCCCGACGAGAATTATGAGAAACATCATTTGCCACGGGCTATATTTGCAAGGGAATTGCGCCCTGTGCAAACGGGTTTATCGCCAGCAGGAAGGTAATTTGATATCAGGCATCTCTTTAACGTTGGGTCGATCAAGAGAATGCGGAAAGCTGAGCTGTTGATGCGTTAGAACACAGCGATCTTTGCGATGAAGCGTAACCTCAAGAAGCGGCGGAACCGAGATGCTATTTCGAGTTACCACAGGTGTGCAATTGTTGGGATGCAGATGCACGACTTGGTGAAACTTGGTTAATTTGCGGAAGAAACTTGTCAGCAGCGGCAAAGCACACCGTGAGCATAGATTGTGCAAATGATGCAGTTCGATAACGATGGTTCGGAACCGCATTAAAGTAGTGTCAGACATATGCGCAAATATATCGAATACTGCCCCTTCGACATCCATCTGCAGCACTAAATCACCTGTCTCTGAGCGATCCAGTCTTCAAGACCTATGAAGTTTTCAGAAGGGTCACTCCCAATGAATTTTGGCTCAATGGTAATCAGCGGGAGCTCACTTGGGGCTTTGTCGACGCTCGCATCAGCTAGAAAACAAGGGATTTGATGATCGCGCGCCAACTGTGTTTCAAACGTCGCAACATCATCAACACCTGGTGAGAAACACGCATCAATGCCATCCAAATGATCTGGTAACAAATACCCACCGTCACCCTGCCCGCCCATCCGGATCAAAGGGGTCTGGATCGCGACAGGCCGCAAAAGTAAAATCGCCGCAGACACATCCGCCTTCGGGGCAAGGCCTCCAACAAAGACCTCATTCCGAGCCGCTAGTCGTTGAATGCCCGTCCGAATAAAATGCTTCACTTAGTACTCACCACTGTGACGATCTAAGCCAAAAAAACACTACCAACTTAAAGTTACATGAACGCTGCCAGAGCACTTGCGCTGCTTACGTGACGCCAGATACAAAAAAGCCCCACCAATTGGCAGGGCTTTTTCGAACAATGAACGTAAAACTTAGCGTTTAGAGAACTGGAAGCTCTTACGCGCTTTTGCTTTACCGTATTTCTTACGCTCAACAACACGGCTGTCGCGTGTGAGGAAGCCAGCGGCTTTCAACGCGCCACGCAGGCTGGGATCGTAGAGTTGCAGTGCTTTGGAAATGCCGTGCTTAACCGCACCAGCTTGACCAGAAAGACCGCCACCTTTGACAGTCGCCATCACGTCGAACTGGTCTTCTGTACCAGAAACGGTGAAAGGCTGACGCAAGATCATTTGCAGAACGGGGCGTGCAAAATAGACCTTCATCTCTTTACCGTTCACAACAACTTTGCCGGAGCCTGGCTTGATCCAAACGCGTGCAACCGCGTCTTTACGTTTACCAGTTGCATAAGAACGGCCAAGATCGTCACGGACGGGCTCGCGCGGGGTGATCTCAACTTCTGCTGCTGCAACAGTGCCTTCGGCAACTGCGTTCAGCTCATCGAGGCTTTTGATTTCTTCAGCCATCTATCAGACCCTCGTGTTCTTTGAGTTCATGGATTTGACGTCCAGCACTTCGGGGCTTTGCGCCTCATGGGGGTGCTCGGCGCCTGCATATACACGCAGGTTCGTCATTTGCTGGCGTGACAGGCGATTACCTGGCAACATACGTTTGATCGCAAGTGTTACAACGCGCTCAGGGTGATCACCTTCCAAGATTTGCTCTTTGGTACGGTATTTGATGCCACCTGGGTAGCCAGTGTGCCAGTAGTAACGCTCTTCGCGTTTCTTACCAGTCAACTGAACTTTGTCAGCGTTGATGATGATGACGTTGTCACCCATGTCCATGTGGGGCGTGAACGACGGCTTGTGCTTGCCGCGAAGACGCATCGCAACAATCGACGCGAGACGGCCCAGCACCACGCCTTCAGCGTCGATGATGATCCACTTCTTGTCGATGTCTGCGGGTGTCGCAGTGAAGGTTTTCATGTTTCTATCCTTGGAATGTCAGCGGAATGGCTCCGCGGGTATTCGATTGCGCTCTTATATCGGCGCAGAAATAGCAGTCAACAATGCAAGACATGGAAAAACGGTTTTTAATCAATGGCTTGCAAAATAGGTATTAATATACCCCACAAAAATTACTGCTTTGGCGGGATAGAGTAGGTCAATGACGCAAGTGCAACCGGCCGATTATCTCCATCACTGAATACAAGTGCATCACAAACGGCCAGCCGCCGTCCCAGCTTCAAAAGCCGCACGTCACAAATAACATCTGTACCTGCGATGGGTTTGCGCATGAAATCAATGCTGCAGTTCGTGGTCACCGTTAGCGCCTCAAGACCGATCCGCGACAAAATCGCCAAATACGCCGCCACATCTGCCAATCCAAACATCGCGGGTCCGGATACAGTGCCACCTGGGCGCAGGTGCCGCTCAGCTACGTTAAGGCGCAGCCTTATCCCTTGCGTCGTGATTTCATCAACAGTGAAGTCGTCCTTCACTTGCTCAAAATCCCGCGCCAAAAATGCGGTCAGCTCTGCGGCAGTAAGAAGTGGGTCAGTCATTGCAACTCTCAGCAGTTTCGGCCCTACTGTAACCACAAGATTGGGAGGAACAAGATGACCGATACGCAAACATCTCTTTATACCCGTTGTGATGCGAACGGCGTCGCGTACATTGAATTAGCAACGCCGCAAACGCTTAACGCTCTTTCAAGTCAAATGATCGGGGCACTGACCTCGCTCTTTGTGGACATAGCTGCGGATCAAAGCATCCGATGCGTTGTTCTCAGCGGTGCCGGAAAAGCCTTTTGTGCGGGTCACAATCTCAAAGAAATGCAGGCGATGCGCGAAAGTCTGGATGCTGGTGCCGGTGAGCTGACAGCGCTTTTCGATGCATGCGCGCAGATGATGACTGCTATTCGCACCCTGCCCCAACCCGTCATTGCGCAAGTTCACGGTGTCGCTGCTGCCGCAGGATGTCAGCTTGTTGCCGCATGCGATATGGCTGTCGCGGCTGAAGGAACACGGTTTGCAGTTAATGGTGTGAACATCGGGCTGTTTTGCTCAACCCCAATGGTAGCCTTGTCGCGCAATCTGCCCCGCAAGCAGGCCTTTGAAATGCTTGTGACCGGTGACTTCATTGACACCGATCGCGCGCTTGAACTTGGGCTGATTAACCGTGTCGCCGAACCCAGCAAACTGGCGTCCGTGACACGCGATTTGGCAGAAACTGTTGCCGCTAAACTGGGGACTGCTGTGCGTCTTGGTAAGGGCGCGTTTTACGATCAACTCGAAATGCCCATGGCAGATGCGTATGCTTTTACCCGTGACGTGATGGTTCAAAATATGGCTGATAAAGACACCGCTGAAGGCATTACGGCCTTCAACGAAAAGCGTAAACCAAACTGGGATATCACCAAAAGCTAAGTGCCGCTTGAAATTCGACCTGAACGCCCCATTGCACCCCATATGCAGGAAGTGCTATTGTTTCGGTAACAATATATAGCGCGCGAGCCATAGCGCGCATGGAAAGTTAAGGTATCACATGAGCGACACGCCCGAAACACCTGAAAACGAACAAGAAAACATCGTTCAGGGGTATGTTTACGACGGACCGCAAGTCGACATCGTCGATGAGATGAAAACGGCCTATCTTGATTACGCGATGTCGGTCATCGTTAGCCGTGCGATCCCTGACCTGCGTGATGGTCTGAAACCTGTTCACCGCCGCATTCTTTATGCCATGCATGAAACAGGTAATACCGCTGAAAAGTCGTATCGTAAGTCTGCCCGCCCTGTTGGCGATGTAATGGGTAAATATCACCCCCACGGCGACAGCGCGATTTACGACGCACTGGTGCGGATGGCCCAAGATTTCTCAATGTCGCTTCCGCTTCTGGATGGTCAGGGCAACTTCGGCTCCATGGACGGCGATAACGCGGCCGCAATGCGCTATACCGAAGTCCGCATGGACAAACCGGCGGGTGCGTTGCTTGCAGATATCGAAAAAGAGACCGTTGATTTTCAAGATAACTACGACGGCAAAGATACTGAGCCGACTGTTCTGCCTGCCCGTTTTCCGAATATGCTGGTCAACGGTGCTGGCGGTATTGCTGTTGGTATGGCCACGAATATCCCACCTCACAATTTGGGCGAAGTAATCGATGCAACTTTGGCGCTTATCGAACAACCTGATCTGACGTCAGAGCAGTTGATCGACTATATTCCAGGGCCTGATTTCCCAACAGGCGGCATCATGTTGGGCCGCTCTGGCGCGCGCAAAGCCTACCTTGAAGGACGTGGCAGCGTTGTGATCCGGTCGAAAACCCGCGTTGAGGAAATCCGCAAGGATCGTTGGGCAATTGTAATCGACGAAATCCCCTATCAGGTTAACAAAGCATCAATGATCGACAAAATCGCGGAACAAGTTCGCGAGAAAAAGATCGAAGGCATCAGCCACGTTCAAGACGAATCTGACCGTAACGGTGTCCGTGTGGTGATTGAGTTGAAACGCGATGCGACAGCGGAAGTCGTTCTCAACCAGTTGTTCCGCTTTACGCCAATGCAAACAAGCTTTGGTGCTAACATGTTGGCTCTGAATGGCGGTAAGCCCGAACAACTTACACTCCGTAAGTTCCTGACATCATTTATTGCTTTCCGCGAAGAAGTGGTGGCGCGCCGCACCGCCTTTGATTTGCGCAAAGCACGCGAACGTAGTCACGTACTCTGTGGTTTGGCCGTGGCCGTATCAAATGTGGATGAAATTGTTGCAACGATCCGGTCCTCTGCGGATGCTGCTGAGGCCCGTGAAAAACTGATGACGCGCCGCTGGCCCGCCCAAGATATTTTGGCCTACATCAAGTTGATTGATGATCCGACCCATAAGGCCAATGAAGACGGCACATATAATCTATCTGAAACCCAGGCCCGCGCCATTCTGGAATTGCGCCTGCAACGCCTGACACAGCTTGGCGTGTCCGAAGTAACGGATGAGCTGGAAGCGCTTGCGGCCAAAATCACCGAATACCTTGATATCTTGCGCTCCCGCGAGCGTATCATGGGCATCATCACCGATGAGCTGACCGAAGTTCGTGACGCTTATGCGGTACCGCGTCGTACAGAAATCGTCGACTGGTCCGGCGACATGGAAGATGAGGACCTGATCGAACGCGAAGACATGGTCGTCACAATTACCCAAGGTGGCTATATCAAACGGACGCCGCTTGCCGACTTCCGCGCCCAACGTCGCGGTGGCAAGGGCTTGTCCGGCATGGCGACCAAAGACGAAGACGTAGTCACATCGCTCTTTGTGGCCAATACCCACACGCAACTGCTGTTCTTCACGACAGATGGCATGGTTTACAAGCTCAAGACGTGGCGCCTGCCCCAAGGCTCACGCACCTCAAAGGGCAAAGCAATCATCAATATCCTGCCCATCCCACAGGGTGTGTCGATCGCAGCGATCATGCCTGTGGACCGTGATGAGAAAGAATGGGACGATCTTCAAGTTGTCTTCGCAACCTCTGCAGGCACCGTGCGCCGCAACAAACTTTCTGATTTCACGAACGTCATGCGCAACGGCAAAATCGCAATGAAGTTTGAGGGTGAGCACGAAAACACCACGCTTATCAACGCACGCATCGCCTCAAACGACGATGATGTCATGTTGGTGACTAACTCTGGTCGTGCAATCCGATTTAAGGCCACAGACGTCCGTATCTTCAACTCACGTGCCTCGGTCGGTGTGCGCGGTGTTAAGCTTGCAGGCGATGATACAGTTGTATCAATGTCGATCATCCGCCACTTCGAGGCATCATCGGAAGAACGTGCCGCGTATTTGAAAATGCGTAGACTTGTCGCGGGCTTAACGGACGAAGTTGATGTAGCAGATGAAGACGCCGTAGCGGATATTAACCTGCCCCAAGAGCGTTACGTCGAAATGTCAGCTTCCGAAAACCTGATACTGACCATCACGGAAAACGGTGCGGGCAAAATGTCATCCAGCCATGACTATCCGCTGCGTGGACGCGGTGGCATGGGTGTGCAGGCAATGGACAAAGCCATGCGCGGCGGTCAGATCGTGGCCTCCTTCCCAATTGAGCTGGAAGATCAGATCATGTTGGTCACCAGCAAAGGTCAATCCATTCGCGTCCCTGTTGAAGGCATCAGCTTTAGATCGCGTAGCGCCGGTGGTGTGAAAGTATTCGACACAACCAAGGGTGAAAAAGTCGTGAGCGTGGCTTGGATCGCCGATCAGACAGCCGAAGATGCTGACGTAGAAGACGGTGGCAACGCTGCCCCCGACGCTCCGACCGACGCCTAGAGAAGAACTGTTTCCGCATTAATTTCGATTGTTGGCAAAATAATTGTGGCGCAATTGAGGCTTTGTTTGGTAACAATAGGGCAAGTTAATGCGGGTCCTCCAACCCGATCACTTAATGACCCCCGGCGCTTCCAACGCCGGGGGTCATTGCGTTTAGGCTTCTGCTGTAATCCAGTTCAAAGATGATGCAAGTTGCGACATCGTTTTCATTGATTTGCGCGGCAGGCTGGATTACCTGCTGCGTATGACAAAAACACTCAATATCATCGGCGGCGGAATGGCCGGATCAGAAGCCGCGTGGCAGGCCGCAAATCAGGGCATCTCTGTGGTGATCCACGAAATGCGGCCCAAAGTTGGCACCTTCGCACACCAAACGGGCAACCTTGGTGAAATGGTATGCTCAAATTCATTCCGTTCGGACGATAATGAGCAAAACGCTGTCGGTTTGCTGCATTGGGAAATGCGTCAAGCCAACGGCTTGATCATGAGCATCGCTGAAAAGCACCGCATACCCGCTGGTGGCGCACTGGCTGTTGATCGTGAGCCCTTCGCGGAATCCGTCACGGCCGCCTTGAAGGCACACCCAAACATCTCTGTGAGCTATGATGAAATCACAGAGCTTCCGGGCGACGGCCATTGGATTGTGGCAACAGGTCCACTGACCTCAGACGCGCTGTCAGTATCTATTGCCAAAGCGACGGGTGCCGAGGCCTTGGCCTTTTTCGACGCAATCGCCCCTATCATCTATTTTGACACGATCGATATGTCCCAAGCGTGGATGCAGTCACGCTATGATAAGGGCGAAACAGAAGAAGAGCGCACCGCGTACCTCAACTGCCCGATGGACAAAGCCCAGTACGAAGCCTTTATCGATGCGTTGATGGCAGCGGACAAAACCCAGTTTAAAGACGGTGAAACCGCCAAATATTTCGATGGATGCCTGCCCGTTGAGGTGATGGTCGAACGCGGTCGCGAGACGTTGCGTTTCGGTCCGATGAAACCCGTTGGCCTGACAAACCCGCACGCGCCCGAAGACAAACCTTATGCGGTTGTGCAATTGCGTCGCGACAATGCCTTGGGCACGCTTTACAACATCGTCGGCTTTCAAACTAAGATGACCTACGGGGCGCAAAAAGAAGTGCTCCGCATGATCCCCGGTCTCGAAAATGCAGAATTCGCGCGTCTTGGTGGCATTCACCGCAATACGTTTCTGAACTCTCCCACATTGCTCACGCATGATATGAAGTTGAAAACCCACCCTAATCTGCGCTTTGCGGGTCAGATTACTGGTGTTGAAGGATACGTTGAATCAGCGGCGATGGGTTTGCTTGCTGGCCGCATGGCTGCTGCAGAAATCAACGGTGACGACCTACCTGCGGTGCCCCAAGTCACTGCAATGGGCGCATTGGTCAGCCACATTACAGGCGGTGCGGATGCAAAAACCTTCCAGCCTATGAATGTCAACTTCGGGCTTTTCCCCCCAGTTGATGGGCTCAAAGGGGGCCGCAAAGGCCGCAAGGACCGCTACAAAGCCTATACGGATCGCGCCAAAGCAGAATGGCTAGGCTGGTTAGGTCAGGAAAAACTCGCAGCCGAGTGATGATCACGCGTTTTGCACCGTCCCCAACAGGGCCGCTTCATCTTGGTCACGCGTACTCCGCGATTGTTGCCCATGACCTAGCCCGCGCGCAGGGCGGCACTTTCTTGCTGCGGATCGAAGATATTGACCGCTCACGTGCACGGGACAAGTGGGAACAGCAAATTTACCATGATCTTTCCTGGTTGGGGCTTAACTGGGACGCCCCGCCCATCCGACAATCGGATCACCTTGCGCGCTACCGCTCTGCCCTAAATGAATTGTGGTGCTCTGGATATTTATACCCATGTAACTGCCGCCGCGCAGATATTGCAGCGGCGGTTACTGCTCCCCAAGAAGGCGCTCCATTATTGGGACCTGATGGCGTGATTTATCCGCGGCTGTGCTACGTGCCAAAAACCCATCACACCCGCCTGGCGGACGACATTCCGTCTGATACGGTGCTGCGTCTTGATATGAGAGCGGCCGTTGCGGCACTTAAAGTTGATAAGACGCCAATTACATACACCAACAACGGAGCATCCGTTCAAATCACCGCGAACCAGCTTGTTCACACTGTCGGTGATGTCGTCTTGGCGCGGCGGGATATGGGAACATCCTATCATCTTTCCGTGGTGGTCGATGACGCCGCGCAAAGCGTTACGGATGTTGTCCGCGGCGAGGATCTTGACAGCGCCACAGCCATCCATGTGGTCTTGCAACGTTTGCTTAACCTTCCAACACCGCAGTATCATCACCACCGTTTGATCCGCGATGACGCAGGTAAACGGCTGGCAAAACGCGATGACGCCCGCGCACTTTCAACCTATCGTGCGCAGGGCTTAAGCAGCGAAGACATTCGAAGACTTGTTGGGCTTTAGCTCGTCACCTCAGTGCGGCCCGTTAAGTCTGTGAAAAAGCACGTTCGCGCGCCTGTGTGACAGGCCGGACCGGTTTGGCGAACGCTCACCAAGATACAATCGCGGTCGCAATCAATCTGCATTTGAACCAATTCTTGTGTGTGCCCCGATGTGGCGCCCTTTACCCAAAACTCGGCGCGCGAGCGAGACCAATACGTCACCTGCCCCGTTTTCAACGTGCGACTGACGGCTTCAGCGTTCATCCACGCCAGCATCAAAACCTCATGACTGTCCACATCCTGTGCAATCACCGGCAACAAGCCCGCATCGTTGAACTTTAGGGAATTCGGATCAAACTTCATCACAGTGCCTTTCCAACTGTCCTCCACCGTCCTATCTGTCGGATGAGTGAAACAAAAGGCCTCGCGCATATGTCAAACGAAGCAGACCTGATAAAGATTTATTCTGCGCAGATTTTGCAGCTTACAACAGAGTTATCGCGTGTTGGCCGCCTGGATGCACCAAGCCACAGCGCCAAACGCCGCGCCCCGCTGTGTGGTTCAAGCGTTACGGTTGATCTGCTGGTCGAAGACGGTGTCATCCATGATTATGCACATGACGTGAAAGCCTGTGCCTTGGGCCAAGCCGCCGCCTCTGTTGTGGCAAAAAACATTATTGGACGTAGCACGGCGCAAGTTGTTGCGACGCGTGACGCTTTGGCAAGGTTGCTGGCAGAGGATGGCCCAGTTCCGCAGGCCCCTTTTGAAGGTTTTGAAGTTCTGCGCGCGGCCAAAGATTACAAAAACCGCCATGCCTCAATTATGCTCTCTCTTGATGCGGCATGTGATGCACTTAGCGGCGATTCAGATGCTCAGGACGCATAAAAAACCGCTACCTTCGTGGGAGAAGATAGCGGTCAGTAACGATCAGGCACATGTGGTGCAGGCTGGTTTATCGAAGAGGCGATCCGATAAATACGTTAGGCAGTAACGCGATATCACCTGTTTGGGGGGACAAATATCGTACCCGCACCAAGATAGATCGTAGGCAGTGTCTTTACATAAACGCCGGCAAAGTAAGTGCCGCCACAGTCATTGCTACAATGGCAGACACTGTGAACATGTCTTGAACCAACGTCGTTTGTGAGCGGCGAATAATGTTTTTCACATCAGCAATCATGGGTATCTCCTTTGCATCTCAGCGTTTGTTGCACCTTTGTTCTCATTTGAGTTAACCAAAGTAAAGAACTTTTTAAGAACAAAAGTGGACAAAATGTTCTGGCCGAACCTAACCCACTGAAATCAAACGAATTACTTTATCTTGTTCCATGAGCCACAAAAGAACACGGGCAGCTTTTCCACGCTCAGAGGTTAACGCAGGATCGTCCGACAACAGTTTACGCGCATCTTTTTGTGCGATCTCCATAAGATCGCTGTGCCTGTCCGGATCTGCGATCCGAAAACGTGGCAAGCCCGACTGTGCAGAGCCAATCATGTCCCCCGCACCGCGCATTGCAAGGTCTTCCTCAGCAATGACAAACCCGTCTTCTGTTTCGCGCAATATCTCGAGACGGCGGCGCCCCGTTTCACCAAGGGGTGCCTGATACAAAAGCAGACACGTCGACGCGCCCGAACCACGACCGACACGTCCGCGTAATTGGTGCAACTGGGCAAGCCCGAAATTCTCGGCGCGCTCAATCATCATGATGGTCGCGTTAGGCACATTAACGCCCACTTCGATAACGGTCGTCGCCACCAAAACCTGCGTTTTACCTGCAATGAAATCCGCCATTGCCGCGTCTTTCTCAGAAGGCGGCATTTGACCATGCACTAGACCAACAGCGCCCTCTCCCAACTCTGCACGTAGGCGTTTAAACCGTTCTTCGGCGGCGGTCATATCGCTTTGCTCGCTCTCTTCCACCAACGGGCAGACCCAATAGGCTTGCTGGCCTTTGGCGACCGCACTGCGCAGGTGGCTGACCACTTCCTCCATCCGTGATGTTTGTACCAAAGCGGTTTTGATCGGTTGGCGACCGGGGGGTTTTTCATCAAGCACGGAGATATCGAGATCACCGTAGTGGGCCAACGACAAGGTGCGCGGGATCGGCGTTGCGGTCATCACCAGCATATCGACCGCCTGCCCCTTTGCGCCAAGCTCCATGCGTTGACGCACACCAAACCGGTGCTGCTCGTCCACAACCGCCAGACGCAGATCGCAAAACTCAACGTCTTTTTGGAACACTGCATGAGTGCCGACCAAGATTTTGATCTCACCGCTGGCCAGTGCTGCCAGTTTGCGCGCGCGCTCTTTGCCTTTGTCACGGCCAGTAAGCAATTCCAAATTCACACCGGCACTCTGGGCCAGAGGTTGCAACCCCTCAAGATGTTGTCGCGCCAGAATTTCTGTCGGCGCCATCATCACACCCTGCCCGCCTGCTTCGACAGCCATCAGCAAAGCCTGCATCGCCACAAGCGTTTTCCCAGCACCTACATCCCCTTGCAAAAGTCGGTTCATGCGGTGCGGCGCAGCCAAATCTTGCTTAATCTCAACGATTGCTCGGCTTTGGGCACCAGTCGGCACATAGGGCAGATTATTCAACACACGGCTTTGCAGCTGTCCCGTTCCGACACTGCTTCGGCCTTTTGCCGCGCGCGCGGTCGAGCGGGCTAATGCAAGGGTCAGTTGATGGGCAAACACTTCATCATAAGCCAAGCGCAAGCGCGCTGGATCAGACATGCTATCAACTAACGGCGCCGCAGGCCGATGAGCCGCCAAAAGAGCGGCGTCCCAATCAGGCCATTTTTCACGCTGCTTCAGGTTTGGATCAATCCACTCAGCCACTTTTGGTGCACGAGACAACGCAGATCCGCTGGCTTTCAACATGACTTTTGGGGTGATCCCCGCTGTTAGCGGATAAACTGGTTCAAACGGCGGGATATCGTGCACATCCGCCTCTGCGAGCATGTGATCTGGATGCACAATCTGCGCAAGTCCATCAAAATACTCAATTTTTCCTGAAATAATTCGACGCGCGCCAATTGGTAGCTGTGCCTCAATATAGCGAATATGGGCATGAAAAAACACCAATGCGAACGTTACATGACCGTCAGTCACAAAAACGCGTGTCGCGCCGCCTTTGCGTGCAGCGGGTCTGTGTTGTTCAACCTGAACCGCGACAGTGACCACATCCCCCATCAGCGCACCGTCAATACTGGGCCGCAGACGCCGGTCAACAATGGCGTGAGGCAGCGTAAAGAGCAGATCCTTTGGCGTGCTAACGTGTAGGTTCTCAAATAGTTTGGACGTCTTTGGCCCGATCCCTTGCAAAGTTTCCAGCCCTGCAAACAAAGGGAAAAGGATTTCGGGACGGCCCGCCAATTCCCTAGCCTCGACCAATCAAGGAAAGCCAAGCGTCTTCATCAATAACCTCTACGCCCAGTTTTTCCGCCTTAGCGACCTTTGAACCTGCTGCCGCGCCTGCAACAAGTAAATCCGTTTTTGCAGACACAGAACCCGACACTTTGGCGCCCAGGTCTTCGGCCTGCGCTTTGGCCTCTGCGCGGCTCATCCGCGTCAGGGTGCCGGTGAACACAACGATTTTAGCAGCAACAGGGCTATCTGAGGCCGCAATCTGGGCCATGTCCTCAATGTTCAGCTCTGCCACAAGACGTTCAATTGCGGCGCGCTCAACAGGGTTAGCAAAAGTAGAAACAACCGACTGAGCCATCACCTCGCCCACACCATCGATGCTCAAAAGGTCCGCCAAAGCCGTACTTTGTGGGTCGGACGCCGCACACATCGCGCTCTCGAACGCATTCCAACTGAGATATGTTTGGGCAAGAAGTTTAGCGCCAGCCTCACCAACGTGGCGAATGCCAAGGCCAAAAATCACACGGTTAAGCGGCACAGAGCGGCGCAGGTCGATGGCGTCAAACAACCCGTTGGCAGATTTCTCGCCCCACCCTTCACGGTTTTTCAACTGCTGCAAACCGCTGCCAAACCGCGCGCACAACGTGAAAATTTCCGCCGGCTCACGGACCCAACCGTCATTGTAGAATTGCTCAACTTGTTTCGATCCGAGACCATCAATGTCAAAAGCCGCGCGGCTGACAAAGTGCTTAAGCTTTTCAACGGCTTGGGCCGGGCATACGATGCCACCGGTACAACGGCGAACTGCGTCGCCTTCTTCGCGCACTGCAGCCGATCCACATTCGGGGCAAGATGTTGGAAACTCAAACGAGGCAGCAGTGTCACCGCGTTTGCTCACATCAACGTCGCGAATTTTTGGGATTACGTCACCCGCACGGTAGACTTCAACGAAATCACCGACGCGAATATCGCGGCCCCCTCGGATTTCAGCGCCTTTACTGTCTTTGCCTGCGATATAATCTTCGTTGTGCAGGGTCGCGTTAGATACCACAACACCGCCAACCGTTACGGGCGTCAGTCGCGCCACGGGAGACAGCGCGCCAGTCCGCCCCACTTGGATGTCGATCGCCTCAAGAGTGGTAAACGCTAGCTCTGCAGAAAACTTATGGGCAATTGCCCAACGCGGCGTGGTAGAACGAAACCCTAACCGCGCTTGCAAAGCCAGATCATCAACTTTGTAAACGACACCGTCAATGTCATAGCCCAGTTGCGCGCGCGCTTCGGCGATTGCGTTGTAATTGGCAATCATTCCCTCAACAGTTTTATGCCGCTTTGTCAGCGGGTTGGTCTGAAACCCCAGTTCAGACAGCGATTCGATTGCCGCAAATTGAGTGGCAGCAAGCGGGGCAGACACCTCACCCCATGCATATGCGAAAAACCTTAACGGGCGATTTTTAGTAATATTTGGGTCCAACTGGCGCAGCGATCCTGCCGCTGCATTACGCGGGTTCGCAAATACTTTGCCGCCGCGGGCAGACTGCCTTTCATTCAGGGCCGCGAAGTCTTCGTGGCTCATGTAGACTTCGCCGCGCACCTCCAAGGTCTCTGGCGCACCTGTCAGATGTTGCGGAATGTCTGCAATAGTACGGGCGTTGGCGGTTACATTTTCACCAGTCGTCCCGTCACCGCGCGTCGCGGCATAAACAAGTTTGCCATCTTCGTAGCGCAGAGAGAGCGAAAGCCCGTCGATCTTTGGCTCGGACGTGAAAGCAAGCGGGGCTCCGCCTTCAAGCCCAAGATATTTGCGAACGCTTTGATCAAATCCTGCAACATCTTCGTCGTTGAACGCATTTGATAAAGACAGCATTGCGACCGCATGGGTGATTTTGCCAAACCCATCCGCAGGGGCTGCACCAACTTGCTGCGTGGGGCTACTGTTTTTCAGCAACTCTGGAAAAGCTGCCTCAATTTCTGTTAGGCGCGCCTTCAACCGGTCAAACTCAGCATCTGTCAGTTGCGGCGCATCTTCTTGATAATACTGCTGATTTGCCTGCGCCAACGCCTGAGAAAGCGTTTCGGCTTCCTGTGCGGCCCTTGTGGCGTCCAAGCTTTCAACTGGCGTGTCAAAATCGGGAAGTGGCTGGGACATGGGGGGCGCTCATCACTGTGGATTGGACGCTATAGGTAGAATGGCAGGGTGGCGGCGTCTAGTCTTAGTGCCGATTTTCATCCAACCTGCACATACGAAAAGAGAGGCCGCGATTGCGAACCTCTCTTACCGAAAAACTAAACTCTTTACGCAGTGACCGGATACGGTCAGCCGTTTACGGCGATTTTCTCCAAGTCCCCCAGACCTGTTTGCGGATCGCGCAAAACATAGCCACGCCCCCAGACAGTCTCGATATAATTGTCACCGTCTGTTGCCTGAGCCAATTTTTTACGCAGCTTACAGATGAAAACATCAATAATTTTGAGTTCAGGTTCATCCATTCCGCCATAAAGGTAGTTCAGGAACATTTCCTTGGTCAGTGTTGTACCTTTGCGCAGGCTCAACAGCTCAAGCATTTGGTACTCTTTGCTTATCAAATGGATCGCACGACCGCCAGCAGACACAGTTTTTGCATCCAAGTTCACTTCAATCTGGCCCGTACCGATGACTGCCTGTGAGTGCCCTTTGGAACGACGAATCACCGCGTGAATGCGCGCAACAAGCTCTTCGCGCAGGAATGGTTTGACCATGTAGTCATCGGCGCCAAAGCCAAAGCCCTTGATTTTGTCGTCTACCTCAGCAGAACCAGGCAGGATCAGAATCGGCGTCTCAATTTTACTAACGCGCAATTGGCGTAGCACTTCGTGACCATTCATGTCAGGCAGGCCAAGATCGAGAACGATCAGGTCGTAATCATATAGCTTTGCCAGATCGATCCCTTCTTCACCCAAATCCGTCGTGTAGACGTTCAGATTGGCACGGTTAAGCATCATTTCGATACTTTTGGCGGTCGTAGGATCGTCCTCGACTAGCAGAACTCGCATAATTTTATCTCCGGTGGATCGTTTGCGTAAAGTGTTTCGACCTCACTGTGCAGGCAATTAGTTAACACAAGGTTAGCGTGAGCCACAACTCTTCACACTACCTTAGGTTGCATAAAGCTAACGGTAACTTTGCAGATGTGTCGCGCGTAACGCCTTAAGCCTGTGACTGCTGACCGCATCGCACCAACTTTCGAATTCTTCTTCGGACAAACTATAGCGCGACAACGCATCACATTGGCTCAACAGGCCGTACGCCACGCCCCGCACCACAGCCGCTTTACGCGATGCAACCCAAAGCCGCGTTGATGCGGGTGGCAGATCAGCATGGGTCATGATCGAACCATCCGGCAGGGTCACTGATCGGGGGCCGTCAACCTTTTTCAAAAACATTCTTCGTCCTCGTCTTGTATCAAAGTCCTGTTCGGTTTGAGCCAAGTGTCTTAAGGAGCGGTGAAACGTCACCTTGTTAGTACGCGCAATTTTATTATATCTGTGCGTAAACCTGTTACTTGCGATTAACCTCATCATCCGGAGAACCGCTTATGGCACTCGATCACACCGCTGGTCTTAACTCACTTGGCTTTGCTAAACCGCCATCTGAGACACGTGTCGTTGTGGCCATGTCCGGCGGTGTCGATAGCTCTGTTGTGGCGGCACAGCTGGCCAAAGAAGGCTATGATGTGGTGGGTGTTACGCTACAACTTTATGACCACGGGGCAGCTCTTGCCAAAAAGGGTGCTTGCTGTGCGGGCCGCGATATCCACGATGCACGTCGCGTTGCCGAAGAGATGAACTTCCCCCACTATGTCCTTGATTACGAGAATATTTTCAAAGACGCCGTGATAGATGAATTCGCGGAAAGCTACCTTGGCGGTGCAACGCCTGTACCGTGCATTCGGTGTAACGAGCGGGTGAAATTCAAAGACCTGCTGGAAACTGCCAAAGACCTTGAGGCGGATTGCATGGCAACCGGCCACTACATTCAGCGCAAGATGGGTGCGCACGGTCCCGAGCTGCATTCAGCCGAAGATAGCAACCGCGATCAGTCATACTTTTTGTTTTCAACAACACCCGAGCAATTGTCCTATCTGCGCTTCCCCCTTGGTCATTTGCCAAGCAAGGAAGCGACACGCGCGCTTGCCCAAAAATACGGCTTACCGGTGGCGGATAAACCTGACAGCCAAGACATTTGTTTCGTGCCCAACGGTGACTATGCCAAGGTGATTCAAAAACTGCGTCCCGGTGCTGCCGAGCCAGGCAATATTGTTCATGCGGACGGACGTATTTTGGGCACCCATGAAGGGGTCATCCACTACACCATTGGTCAGCGACGCGGCCTTGGAATTGGGGGGCTATCAGAGCCGCTTTACGTGGTGAAACTGGATGTGGATACAAAGGAAGTCGTGGTCGGTCCAAAGGACATGCTGGCGACGCGCAACATTCCAATCAAAGAGATCAACTGGCTTGGCGATAATGCGTTTGAGGCCGTTGCGGAACGCGAAATTTTGGTAAAAGTGCGATCAACTCGCCCGCCAGGGCCCGCAATTTTGCGCGCAAAACCGGGGGGATTCGCGGAAGTTGAACTGCTGAGCGCGGAAGAAGGTGTCTCACCCGGACAGGCTTGCGTATTTTATGAAGAAGGCAGCACCCGCATTTTGGGCGGCGGTTGGATTTGGCGCGGAGCCTGAGAGATTAACAGATCTTGAACAGCCCTAGCCTACCGGCTTGTTGATACCGCCCAAAATGGCACGTGCGGCGCGCAGCCCTGCCCGCTCTTTCCCGCGCCCCAGACGATCCATCGTGATGTCTAAGGCAGCCGATTGTGTCACCGGTTTCGCAAGAAGTGTAGATAGACCCTGCGACACGGCCTCGGCTGTGCAGTTTTCCATCAAAAATTCGGGCACATTTCGCGTTTCAGACACCAGATTAACCAGCGTGACTGTATCGACCCGCATCAACCGGCGCATAATGGCCGCTGTGAGCCAGTTCATTTTGTAAGCAATGACCATCGGCGTTTGTGCGGCGGCAAGCTCTAACGAAACAGTCCCTGACGCAGCCAGCGCAATATCAGCCGCGCCAAACGCGGACAGCTTCTCGGGATGATTAGCGCTGTCGATCAGGATCGGTTTGACCGACCAATTCGCAGTTAACTCACCTACAAGGCCCCTCACAGAGGGCGCTACGGGCAACACAAACCGCGCATTGCTGTGTGTTTGCTGAAAACGGGCAAGCGCTTGCCCAAACACATCTGACAGGCGGCGCACTTCCCCGCCGCGAGATCCCGGAAGGACCAAAACCAAAGGCACGTCTTCTGCAATTTGATGGCGCATACGAAATGCCGCGCAGTCTTGTCTGCTCGCCTGAGCAGTGTTGGCCACGGGATGGCCTACAAAATCGCATTGCATCCCTGCTGCCTGCATAAAGGGCGGCTCAAACGGTAACAGAGCCAAGACCTGATCTACGTGGCGGGCCATCTTCTGTGCGCGTTTCGGACGCCAAGCCCACACACTGGGCGCGACGTAATGAACGACGCGAATATCGCGCCGCGCTTTGACAAGTTTTGCAACCCTAAGACAAAAATCAGGGCTATCAATTGTCAAGATTACATCAGGTGCCGCGGCGATGGCGGCTTGGGCAGTTTGTGAAATGCGCTGTTTCAAATGGCGGTATTTCGGCAGTATCTCGGCCAAGCCCATCACGGACAGCTCTGACATATCGAACAGGCTTTCCAGACCTTGTTGCTGCATATTTGGACCACCAACGCCCTCAAATGTGATGTTTGGACAAAGCTCTTTCAGCCCCGCCATAACATCACCACCAAGTGCGTCGCCCGAAGGCTCACCCGCGATGATGAACACTTTCAAAGGATCAGACATCGCCACACGGCCGCCTATGCCAGCACGTGTAAAAACAGCCCACCATTGGATGCGGCGGCGATGGTTTTATCAAGTTCCAGAACTTGCGTGTTGGGGCCGATCGCGATGCCGTTCAGACCAAGCGCGATGGCACCACGAATGGTTTCCGGCCCAATTGTAGGCAGGTCAATTCGTAAATCCTGCCCCGCCTTCGGTGCCTTATAAAGCACGCCGCCTTCTGGCAACCGAGGGTTCCGGCGAGGGGCATCTTGGATTGGTCCGGCCAAAACATCCGTAGCAAAACCCAACGGATCAGAAAACACATCTGCCACGTCTTGCGCAGGTGCTGCTTGTAACAAAGACTGCATCATCCAATCGGTGCCCAAAAGCGCCTCAACCGCCAAAACCTGACCATGGCCGACGATCACCGCTTGCCCAACGTCTGCAGCGGCCAGAGCACCATGCACGTCACGGGCGCGTGCAATATCTTTTAAATCGCGCTCAGATGGCTTTTGCGCTGTCAAATCTCCTTGGGGAGGCAGCAGGCCGTCGACAAGTTGCGGGGCAGCTATGACTTGAAAACCGGCGCCCTCAAAGAGCGAAATCGCCACGCGCAAAGTGCTATCATCACCCCCTGCCATTGCTGCCGCAATTTTTGGCACCAACGGCAAAGTGGCCGCGTCTATTTTCGATGGGTCAATCTGTGGGCGAGTGGTAGCGCCGGCAAAACACACCAGGCTCACCCCAAGGTCCGTAAGTGCGGCAAAAAACGTGCCTAATTGTTCCACCCGAAACGGCCGCACATCCGGCAAACAGGGATCGACATCGCCCATTGCCGCAATGACGTGGGCGCGGCCCGCTGTTTTGAGCGCACGATGCACCGCAACAGGCAATTGGCCCTGCCCTGCAATCAGTGCAATCATTTTGGGGTAAGGAAGTGGCGATCCGTGGTGCCCGTAACAAAGCGCACCAAATCCGCCACATAATCACTGTCGCTGTCTTGAACCAAGCGCGCGGCGCGTTCGGCAAAACTGCCCTCGCCTTGCTTCAGCGTTTGAAAAGCCACTCTTAATGCGGTGATATCCGCACGTGCGACGCCTTTGCGTTTCAACCCAACAAGGTTGAGACCGTCCAACTCGCCCCGTGGGCCTTGGACCAATCCATGTGGGATCACATCATTTGTCACCATTGAAAGCGCCCCAACGATAGCGCCCGTACCGATGCGCACAAACTGGTGGATGCCGCACAGCCCGCCGATGATAACGTCGTCCTCGATCACACAGTGACCGGCGATTGCTGTTTGGTTCACGATTACCACACGGTCGCCAATGACTGCGTCATGGGCAACATGACAGCCCGCCATAAACAACCCGTCATCCCCAACGCGTGTCACGCCACCGCCGCCGGACGTGCCGGTGTTCATCGTAACGTGCTCACGAATGCGGTTCCGCGCACCAATGATGAGCTTTGTCTGTTCGCCGGCAAATTTTAGGTCTTGCGGGATTTCACCAATGCTTGAGAACGGAAAAATAACCGTCTCAGGGCCAATCTCGGTATCCCCTGCCACGACCACGTGTGATTTGAGAATGACGCCATCCGCCAGTTTAACGTGCGGCCCAACATGGCAGAATGGCCCAATCTCAACACCATCGCCAATGACAGCACCGTCTTCGATAACCGCTGAGGGGTGAATATTTCCACTCATGCTTTGGACAAATCCATCATTGCTGTGAAATCACATTCAGCGGCCATCTCACCGTCCACTGTTGCAACGCCGCGGAATTTCCAGACTTTTCCGCCGACTTTGCCCCGGGTGGTTTCCACGGCCAAACGCACCACGTCACCGGGCACAACCATGCGCCGGAACTTCGCGTTGTCGATCCCCATAAAGTAAACCAGCAAATCCTTATCAACCATGTCCATCGCAACGCCCACCATCACAGCAGATGTCTGAGCCAGTGCCTCAATGATGGTCACGCCGGGCATGATAGGTTTGGATGGGAAGTGCCCCTGAAAATGTGGCTCATTCATGGTGACGTTTTTGATGCCAACAGCGGATTGATACCCGTCAATATCGATAACTTTATCAACAAGTAGAAACGGATAGCGGTGCGGTATGATCCGTTGGATCAAGCCAATATCTGCTGATTTTAGATCGGTCTGGGCTGCGTCGCTCATGAAAGTCACCTGCGTTATATCTTGTTCCCCTGCCTAGCAAAGCGCAGCGATGGCGGCAAGTTTCATAGGCTGCGGTCGAAGCCACACTGATAACGTCTACCCTATTCAGATTTTGATCCGTCCCCGATGGCAGCATCAGCCAAACGAATAGCCTCATCCGTGATGTCGATCGCATCCGCCGACAAAAAGACGCTGCCACGCTCAAGTACCGCTACTGCGCGACGCTCGGCCAAAATGTTGGCCAGAATCGGAAGCGCCTCATTGATGAACTCGGCCCGTGCGCGTTCATATCGTTGCGACAGCACGCGCCCTGTTTCATCTTGGGACTGTCGCGCACGTTGAACGCGGATATCAAACACATCAACCATCGCCGAAAATTCATCTGCCGGCGTGACATCACGCAACTCAAGCAACCGCTGTTCTTCGGCTTCAAGCTCTGTCTCTAACTCACGTTTGGTTTGCACAAGGCGCATCCGCTCTGCTTCAAGATCGGTTGCGACGCGCTTGCCGTATTCGCTGTTGGTGAAGAAGCGGTCACTATCGATCACAAGGATCGCGCTCATCACCACACCTGTATCAAATCCCGGCCCACGCGTTGTTTGTGCCTGTGCAGCACCCGCGGTGATGCAAAGCACAGCGCAGAAGGCAAAAACGCCCCTAAGCATTAGAAGCTTGTCGAAACGGAAAGATCAAAGGTTTCCGTTTTATCGAAGTCTTCTTTAAATTCGAGCGGTTTTGAGAAGTTGAACCGTAGCGGACCAATCGCGGTGTTCCAAAAGATTGAAAAACCAATGGCAGAACGAAGTGAGAAGCTGTCATCAATCAGATCGTTATCCAAGCCCCAAACAGATCCCGCATCAAAGTACACTCCCCCTGAAATGCCGTACTCTTCAGGCAGCCCGATTGGGAAATCTGCCTCAAGTCGCACAACAGCATAGTAGTTACCGCCAACTGCAAAATCGCCCTCGCGAGGGCCAAAACCATTGGGTTCAAAGCCTCGCAAACGGCCACTTGATGCGAAGCGATCAGTTACTGAGCTATTACTGTCTTTTAGCGAGTTTAATGCCCCACCTTCTAGTACCGCACGAAGCGTAACCTCATCACTCAGGACCTTTGTAGTTGTTCCAGCAAACAAAGTACTACGAAGATATTCTTTATCTCCACCTACACCAGCGAAGTCTTGGGAAAACCTGAAAACGAGTCCTGCATCAGGGTTTAACCCCGTAGTACGCGTGTCAAAACTGTATGTGTAACCTACAGAGCTGACAATTTGCCGCCCTGCATCGTCATCATCGCTAAGCAGCTGTGAACCTACAGCTGCATCAAGCACCTCCTCGAATCCCAGTGAATACCGCAGACTCAACCGGCCGTTTTCACTCACAGGGAAGTTGATGGATGGAGACAGACGTGCGCGTTCTGTGTTGTAGGCCGCGAAATCACTATCGGTGGTGCCATAGCTGCCGGACAGACCGAAGCCCAACTCACGGTCCAGAAACGCAGGCTCGTTGAAACTAAAGCTGAGGGATTCACTACCATCGGTGGTGTTGAAACCAAGCGAAACTGACTGCCCACGGCCCAAGAAGTTACGCTCACTCAGCTCAGCTGTCAGGCCAAAACCGTTTGCGGTGCCAAAGCTAGCCCCGAACGATAGGCTACCGGTAGGTTGTTCTTCCACATCCACGTCAATCACAACTTGGTTGGGGCTTGAACCTTCGCGTGCCTGCACGCCCGCATTACCGAAGTAACCCAAAGCGCGGATACGCTCGGCTGAATTGCGGATTTCACGGGGATTGAACGGATCACCTTCGACCACTTTGAATTGACGGCGAATGACCCGATCAAGCGTTGTTAAGTTGCCTTCAATATCAATGCGCTCAACAAAAATGCGATCACCACGTGTCAGCTCGAACGTCACATCAAAGGTCAGATCGCGATCGTTGCGCGTCGCCCGCGGATCGGCGCGCACAAAGTTCAAACCCAACTCAAGCGCGCGGCGCTCAAGGCGGGCAATGTTGATGTCGATCAGGTTCGGGGAATAGACCGGTGAGCGACCAACTTTTAGCGCATCTTCGAATTCAGCGGCGTCCACATCATCCAAAAGGCTTACAACATTGACCTCTCCAAGGCGGAACTGCTGGCCTTCTTCGACATCAAATGTGATCAGGAACGCGTCGCGCTCGCGGGTCAGCTCGGATGAGACACCTTGGATATTGAAATCCACATAACCGCGAGAGGCGTAAAAGTCGCTTAGAACTTGGCGGTCAAAATTCACGCGGTCTTCGATAAACGTGTCACGGCTAACGACTTGGCGAAAGATACCCGCTTGTTTGGTTTGCAGAACACCGCGCAAACGGCGGTCCGAATAAGCGCGGTTGCCCGTAAACGACAAGCGCTCAACTTCGACAACGCGGCCTTCGGTTACTTCGAACACAAGATCGACGCGGTTGTCAGAACGGCGAATGATGCTTGGCTTAACAGTTGCGGCCAAACGCCCCTGCTCCGCGTAGGCTTGCGCGATCAGTTCGGCATCCTGTTCGGCCACGCTTGGGCTGTAGACGCGGCGCGGTTGCGAGGCGATTAGGCTTTGTACAACCTCATCTTTGAGCCGGCGGTTACCTTCAACGTTGATCTGGTTAATTGTGGGGAATTCAGCGACTTCAATCACAAGTGTGCTCCCGCGTGGCGTCAGAACTACGTCCTCAAAAAGGCCCGAACTTAGCACCCGTTGAAATGCGTCGTTCAATTGCCCTGCACTGATCGTCTCACCCCGGCTAATGCCCGCAAACGACAGGATGGTAGCCGCTTCAACGCGGGCGTTCCCTTCAATTTCAACGTTATCAAATGTAAAAGACTGCGCGTGGACAGCGCCGGACATAAAGCCGGCAGTCACTGCTGCTAGGCCCGCTCGTTTTATCGTACCTGTTCCGGCACGACATACACCCAAAAGCAAACCCATTAGCTATCCCCAGCAAACCTAAAATCTGATGCCAGAAATATCCTTTCTAAAGCATGATGTCAAAACGATCTGACAGCCCGCAAAAGGTGATCATGTGGGCCGTGATCACTACTGTGAAACGCTTCCAATCACACTGCCTGCCCAAAGGGCAGCAGCGATTGTTGCAAGATAGAGCGCACGGTCCCAATGCAGGTCCAAAACCAGGCGCATGCTGCAATATGATTGATGAATTGTTTGCATAGATGCCCCCTGAAATCATGAACATACACACGCGCGCTCTTGATGTTATTATAAGCTAAATAAGGCCGAAATTAAGCGAGATGAACCAAGAGCCATCTTCGCCTATGTCAAATATCCGTCCACGCAATGCCGAACGGCGCGCATCAAACGGCAAGCATCAGGTGCAAAAAATATCATGCCCCAAGGCAAACACCATCAGACCCAACAACAACGTCAGTCCTGCGGCCATGAATATCTCGAGCGCCCGCGCTGACGGCTGCCGTCCAGTGATCGCCTCATACGCGTGGAATACCAAATGCCCGCCATCCAGAACTGGGATCGGAAACAGGTTCAAAAGCCCGACGGCCGTAGATAGAAATGCGATAAACCAAATAAAGCTCTGCCCCCCTTGGCTGGCCATCGCGCCGGATGTTTGGGCAATACCAACGGGGCCGTTCAAGTTACACGTGCTGATCGCACCAGTGATAACTTGTTTAAGTCCGTTCAAACTGCCGGTGATCACACCCCATGTTAGCCGCACGCCATCAGTCACCGCTTCCCCTATTCCTACGGGTTCTGTTTTTGGCTCAAAAAACCAGCCCATCCCGATGCCAATCATCCAACGGCGCTCGAACGTTCCGTCTGCAAGCGGCGTGTCGCGCGGCCGTGGGACCAGCGTAAATTGCATTGACTGGCCATCACGCCAGACGTCCAACAGCAATGGCGCGCCTTCGGACGCCACAACAGCCGCCATCACCTGATCCGAGGCAAAAACAGGAGACCCGTTTATCGCCGTGATCACGTCATCGATTTTCATGTTCACAGACAGCGCCGCTGACTTCGGCGCCAGACTGGTCACGATTGGGACCGATGGATATGGCCCTGAAACCTCAATTTGGACGCCGTCCCGCTCAACCACATAGTCGAGGGTCGGCTCGTTGGGGAGCGAGCGGAATGTAGCCGCGAACTTTTCTGTTGTCGTCACATCAGAGCCGTTTATTTCAATCAACGCATCACCGTCCTGAAGCCCCTGCTGCATTTTGGGCGGCAACGAGGGCAGTTCAGCGATGGTCAACGGATCCGCAGCTTTGCCATCCCATAAAATCACACCAGCAAAAATCAGGATCGACAGCGCAAAGTTGAAAAACGGCCCTGCGGCGACGGTGGCAGAGCGTGCCCACAAAGGCGCGCCCGCCATTGTGTTGCGCGCAGGGGCTGCCTCACCATCAGCGCTTCCAACGGAAGCAGCGTTTGCATCACCAAGAAACTTGACGTACCCGCCAAACGGCAGTGCCGCGATCTGCCATTTAGTGCCGCGCCGATCCACCCGTGAATAGAGCACCGGCCCAAAGCCAAGGCTAAATACCTCTGCATGAATGCCTGACCAACGGCCCACAATATAATGGCCGTACTCGTGGATCGCGACAATCACGGAAAGCGCCACAACAAATGCCAATAGCGTATAGGCGATGCCGCCAAACTCACTGATAAGACTTGCTAAATCCATGATGTTATTCGCCCGATCTGCACGCTTTTTATTGGTGCGTTAGATAAATTACGCGGCTGCAGCTTTGCTTTTGATATCCGCGATCTGCCTTGCCATTTGGTCTGCGGACTGCACCGTATCAAGGGTGATATCGGCATTTCTGAGGCGATTGTCTGCGTCCATTTGGCTCAGCACTTGTTCAACGACCTGCGCCATATCCAAAAAGCCGATGTTACCAGCAATAAAATGATCAAGTGCGCGCTCTTTGGCGCCGTTGAACACGGCGCCTGACAGCCCACCAAGCTCCATCACCTCGCGGGCAAGCCTTAGGGCGGGATATCGTGCTTCGTCTGGGGCGCGAAATGTGAATGATCCAATCTTGGCCAGATCGAGCCGCTCAACAGGCAGCTTGCGCCGTTCAGGCCAGTGAAGCGCAAACCCGATCGCATGACGCATATCAGGCGGACCCACATGGGCCATCAGCGCCCCATCATTAAAACCAACGAGCGCATGGATCATGCTCTCAGGGTGGACAAGTGTCTCAATTTGCGACGGCGAAACGCCAAAAAACTCTTTGGCTTCAATAAGTTCTAAAGACTTATTAAACATTGAAGCGCTATCAATGGTGATCCGCTGCCCCATGTCCCAATTTGGATGACTTGACGCATCTACAACAGTCGCTGTCCTAATTTTATCGATAGGCCAATCGCGAAAAGCGCCCCCGCTAGCAGTGATTATAACACGCTCAACAGCAGACACCTCCTCACCAATCAACGCCTGAAAAACACCTGAGTGTTCGCTATCAACAGGCAGAATGATCGCATTATTTTCGCGCGCCAATCGCATCAGTAACGGGCCCGCAGCGACAAGGGATTCTTTGTTTGCCAACGCCAGCGTAGCGCCTTGTTTTACGGCCTCAAGGCTTGGAACAAGGCCAGCAACACCAACAATTGCCGACATAATCCAATCTGCAGGGCGCGCTGCCGCCTCTTTGATCGCGTTTGAGCCTGCCTGCGCCTCAACGCCGCTTCCGGCAAGCGCGCTGCGCAATTCATCAAGGCGCGCGTCATAACATGTGACTGCTACCTCTGCCCCAAGCTCAATAGCATCTTGAGCCAGCTGCTTTATGTTTGCGCCACCCGACAGCGCAACAACCTGATATTCGTCATGAGCGCGGCGGATCAAATCAATCGTGTTTTGGCCGATACTTCCGGTCGCACCGAAGATGCTCACCCGTTTCAAAATGCAACTCCCGGCACATCAAGCACCATCGCGACCAATAGCATTACAAGGGATGCACCCAACAGCGCATCGAACCGGTCAAACAGACCCCCATGGCCGGGAATAAGCGTGGAACTGTCTTTTACATCCATCCGCCGTTTAAGTGCACTTTCGGCGACATCACCCATCTGGCCTGCAAAACTAAGCGCTACAGAAATGATGGGAAGAGCCGCACCTGCGTCGGTATTAACCGCAAAAACATAGCCCATCAGCGCCGACAGGCCCCAGCCCGCAACAGTTCCTGACCATGTCTTTTTCGGACTAACGCTTGGCCAAAATTTAGGCCCGCCAAACGTGCGGCCAGCAAAATATCCACCAATGTCTGTGACGATCACAACACTGACCAACCAAAGGGTCCACACGGTGCCATAAGTCTCGCGGAAATGAACAAGGCCCCATCCTGCAAGCAGAATTCCCAAAGCAAAACAAAAACCAGCGAGCCGCTCGGTTTTCAGCGACAACGCCAAAAAGACCGGTGGGATCAGCAAAAGCGGTAAAAACACGTGGTAGTCACTGGCAAGCAACCCCGACAAAACGGATGCCGTTAAAGCCGCCGCTAACATGCCAGAGGTTGGCCGGTCAGGTTGGATCATCATTGCAACTTCCCAAACCATCACGGCCGTCACAAACACCGTGAGCATCTGATACCAGACGCCACCTGCAACAATTCCCGCCACACCAACAACGGCCATTCCAATGCCAGAAAGTGTACGGGTCTTTAAATCATCCCATTTGGCGGCATCAGTTTTGGTCGGCATCATTGCAGGCTAGGTCTCGGTTAGGGCTTTGGTCAGGGGTGTTGATGCCTTATTTGGTTCCGAAACACCGCCAAATCGGCGAGACCGGCCACCATACGAGGCCACCACATCCGCAAAGATATTTTTGGTGAAGTCCGGCCACAAGGTATCGATAAATTCGTATTCCGAGTATGCGGACTGCCACAACAGAAAATTAGAAATGCGGGCTTCACCACTTGTGCGGATCACAAGATCAGGGTCCGGCAAGAAACGTGTATCAAGGTAGCGCGGCAGCGTTTCTTCATCCACATCACCGGGCAGCAAAGCACCAGCCTGCACATCTGCAGCCAGCCGCTTCGTCGCGCGTGCAACCTCATCGCGACCACCATAGTTCAACGCAATCGTGAGGTGCACTTTGCTGTTGGCGCTTGTTAACAGCTCAAGCTGATCCATCATCTTTACAAGTTTTGTGTCAAGACGTGCTCGATCACCGATAAAGCGAACACGGACACCTTCTGCTAACAAATCATTCGCTTCGCGCAAAATATAGCGCCGAAAAAGCTTCATCAGCCCCGAAACTTCAGTCTGCGTACGCTTCCAATTCTCCGTGGAGAACGCAAAAATGGTAAGGTATTTCACGCCAACATCTGGACATGCCCGCACAATTTCCTTGACCCGTTTTGCGCCTGCATGATGACCAAAAAGCCGCGGACGACCACGCATGGTCGCCCATCTACCGTTACCGTCCATAATGACGGCAACGTGCTTGGGCCCTTGTTGTGCGTTTTCAGACATCCCTGAAATCTCCTCAGATATTCGCTACGTAGCGCAACCCATTGATAATACTAAACTTGCATGATCTCTGCTTGTTTTACTTCAAGCGCTTCATCGACCGCCTTGATAAACTTATCGGTCATTTCCTGCACCTCGGATTCCCAAAGCTTTTGATCATCTTCAGACATGCCGTCGTTCTTGGCCTTTTTGATTTGGTCCATACCGTCACGTCGAATGTTGCGTACACTGACACGGGCGTTCTCGGCGTAAGAGCCCGCAACTTTGGTAAGCTCGCGGCGTCGCTCTTCGTTCAGCTCGGGGATCGGCAGCATGATGATCGTGCCGTTCAGCTGAGGGTTGATCCCAAGGCCACTTTCACGGATCGCCTTTTCGACTTTACCTACAAGGCCTTTGTCCCAAACGTTAATCGTAACCATGCGCGGCTCGGGCACATTGACCGTTCCCACTTGGTTAATCGGCGTCATGGAGCCGTAGGCGTCTACCATGACCGGCTCAAGCATTGAGCCAGAGGCACGGCCCGTGCGCAAAGATGCAAATTCAACCCGCAAATTTGCGATTGCACCGTCCATCCGGCGCTCAAGGTCATCAGTATCAAGAAGAAAATCGTCGGACATGTGTTTGCTCGTTTATTAACGGTTTGTTTTCTAAGCTATACCTTGGAAGGGCATTGCAATCCAGTGTTGTGATTAAGGCGCCTGCAGCGCGTCACGATCCAGCGCGCAATTAGTCCCAGTGAGACGTTATTGATGGACCCGCGTATAAGTCCCCTCACCCGCCAGAATGCCGCGGAAGCCACCGGGTTCATCAAGGCTGAAGACAATAATGGGCAGGCTGTTGTCGCGCGCCAAAGCAATCGCACTGGCGTCCATAACATTCAGGCGTTTGGCGAGAACATCATCATATGTGACATTGTCGTAGCGCACTGCATCATCGTGTTTTGCGGGATCTTTGTCATAGACGCCATCAACTTTGGTGCCCTTAAAGATCGCCTCGCAAGACATCTCGTTTGCGCGCAAAGTCGCAGCCGTATCTGTTGTGAAATAGGGGTTGCCCGTGCCGGCTGCAAAAATACAAACGCGCTTTTTCTCGAGGTGGCGAACGGCGCGGCGGCGGATGTAAGGCTCCGCCACTTCGTTCATCGTGATCGCCGAAATAACCCGAGTATGGATGCCGTGCCCCTCAAGAGCAGATTGCATCGCAAGAGCATTCATTACAGTCGCCAGCATCCCCATATAGTCGGCCGTTGTCCGCTCCATCCCTTGGGCAGAGCCTTGTAGACCGCGAAAAATATTGCCCCCACCGATCACCATGCAAATCTCGACGCCCATCTCATGAACGGTCTGCACCTCGCGAGCGATACGCTCCACCGTCGGCGGATGCAGCCCAAATCCCTGGTCGCCCATCAGCGCCTCGCCTGAGATTTTTAGCATAACCCGCTTAAACGTGGTTCCATCGGCCATGTGCTTTCTCCCGCGATCGCTTGCACTTTGTCTTTGCGCCAAAATGGAGTAAACCGCCCGCCGGTTCAATGACCAAAAGGCGCGCATTTTCATGTTTGACACGATCAAGACACTTTCAACGGAACTGCCTGTTTTGATCGCAGGGGCAACAGCATCTGGAAAGTCCGCCTTAGCAATGGAAATTGCGGCGCAAAAAGGCGGGATCATTGTTAACGCAGATGCACTACAAGTGTTCGAAAACTGGCGTGTGTTAACCGCCCGCCCCAGCGTTAAGGATGAGGCACAAACATCGCACGCTCTATATGGGCATGTAGCGGGGAATGGCACGTATTCGGTGGGTAAATGGCTACGTGATGTGAAGGCGTTGATGGGGGATGAACGTCTGATAATTGTCGGCGGCACCGGTTTAAACTTTCGCGCGCTGACAGAAGGCTTGGCCGAAATTCCACCGACACCACCGGCAGTTCGTGCGCTTGCGAATGAACGCCTTGAAACTGATGGGATTGACGCGCTTTTGGCTGAACTCGACGATAGAACCAGAAGCCGCATTGATCCTGCGAACCCGATGCGCGTGACGCGAGCGTGGGAAGTTGCTCAAAGCACAGGCCGCCCACTAAGCGACTGGCAAGACAGCACCCCACCGCCGATTGTTCCGCTGACCAACTGCCATCCAATGTTGATCGATGTCCCAAAAGACTGGGTCAACGAACGGATTGAACGGCGTTTTGACATCATGCTTGCGCAAGGGGCACTGGACGAGGCACAGCGAAATCTCGCCACTTGGAACCCCGCCGATCAGTCCGCCAGAGCCATCGGTGCACCGGAGTTAATAGGCCATTTGCAAGGTGGGTTAAGCTTAGAGGAAGCGCGCACGTTGGCGGTTACCGCTTCGCGGCAATACGCAAAACGTCAGCGGACTTGGTTTCGCGCACGTATGGGGAAATGGATACCGCTCGACCCTACTGGTTAAGGTGGGATAGTCACAAATCGAACGACTGTTGATTATTATTGGATCAAAAGCCTTGCTAGAAATATAGTTTTCGAACATCGTAGCAGTGTAGTTAGTTTTTAGTTCTCGGTTGTTTATGTCACTGACATCCCTCGCACAGACCGTCCCCGACCCCGCCATGACACCTGCATTTCACGTAGGGCCACGGACGTTTGCCCAGATTACGCAGGGCGGACAATGGCGGTTGTCACTTCCTCACTCAGTTCCTTGGCCGCAATTCATTCGGATCACGAAAGGTGCAGGGTCATTCATGATCGGAGGGCGTAAACGCCTAATTTCAGGCGCGGCTATGGCATTCGTGCCTGCAAACACCCTCATTGCTCTCGATCTTGGCGCCGCCACATTCGGCTCAATCATGGCCCTGCCAAGTGCCGTTGAGGCAAACCTGGCAACTCTCAGTGCATATGTCCGCGTCTCGGACGTCAAACTACAATCAGTGCTAAACGGCTTGTGGGATAATCTTGTGAATGAAGTTGAGCGGCCAACAAAGTACGTCTTGGATCAAACCTTATACGCCGCCAACGAAGCTGCATTAGCGGCCCAAGCAGCGTTACTTGGCGTTTGGTTGGTGCGCAACAAAATGCCAAACGACCAAGTAAAGCCGACCGCCGCCGCAACACTGTTGGCAGGTTTCACTACGCAGCTCGCAGACAAATTTTGCACATCGGACACGGTCAGTAATTATGCCAAGGCCCTTGGTGTGACCGCCACACATCTATCTCGCGTTTGCAATTCAGAATTCGGTGTCCCCGCAACGCGCCTTTTGCAACTAACAAAACTATACGAAGCGCACCGTTTGTTTGCTGACACAAACATCAGCATACAAGAGGCCGCAGGACGCGTGGGCTTTGAAAGCGCGGCTTACTTCACACGCGTTTTCCCACAACAAACGGGTCAAAACCCAACAAGTTTTCGCGCTCAAACACGCGCTGCACCCAAACCGCCACGCTCTGCCGCGACAGGCCCGGCATTAACTGTGAAATTTGGCCGCGCATTGCCAAAGCCCATACACCAACGTGGTTAACTTCCGTAGATTTTACGAACGTAGTTTTGTGTTTCACGAAAGGGAGGCACGCCGCCATGTTTGCGCACGGCACCCGGCCCTGCGTTGTAAGCCGCAAGCGCCAGACGCCACGACCGAAACGCGCGGTACTGCTCTGCGAGATAGCGCGCACCACCTTCAAGGTTTTGTTTTGGGTCCTTTGGATCAACCCGCAAATCGCGCGCCGTTGCAGGCATGAGTTGAGCCAGACCAATTGCACCTTTGCTCGACCGCGCCTTGCTGTTCCAAGCAGATTCCTGCTGAATAAGCCGCAAAAATAGCCCCTCTGGGATCCGATGCTTGCGCGCAGCTGCCTTGGCAAGCTTCAAATACGGACCGTCATAAGTTCCGAAATAACGCAAATCACGTGCTGTCCGCGCTGGAATACTGGCTGATTTGGGCTGTAGCCTGACTGAGTTAGCGTATTGTTTCGATGACCGCCCATCCAGAACATCCGTCTGCGAAGCAAAAAGTGAAGCACGTGATTTAGACGAAAAACCTTTATCAGACGCCGTACTTGCCAATGCAGAGCTGGCAATAAACAAAGTACTTAACAAAGATGCCTTCAATAAACTCATGATGATGCTGTGGCCATCCGCGTCGGTTCGACTGACATTAAATATAGTTAATTTAGATATGATGACCACCCACAGCCCAAATGGGAACCACAGGGGCACCCAATTGGGTGTTTCTGAAGCCCGCGATAAAGCCTAAAGTGGCGCGAAATGCAGGAATCAATAAGGACATCGACATGGCAGGATCAGTGAACAAGGTCATTCTGATTGGCAACTTGGGGCGCGACCCCGAAGTACGCACGTTTCAGAACGGCGGCAAGGTCTGCAACTTGCGGATTGCGACTTCTGAAACATGGAAAGACCGCAACACAGGTGAGCGCAAAGAACGCACCGAATGGCACTCAGTAGCGATCTTCAGCGAGCCGCTGGCAAAAGTAGCCGAGCAATATCTGCGCAAAGGATCAAAAGTATACCTTGAGGGTCAGCTTGAAACACGCAAATGGCAGGATCAAAGCGGCCAAGACAAGTATTCCACAGAAGTAGTTCTTCGTCCTTATACAAGCACCCTGACAATGCTTGACGGACGCGGTGACAACAACGGCGGTGGCAGCATGGGCGGCGGAGGTGGCGGCGATTATATGGCCGACGATCGCAGCGGTGGTGGATACGATAGCGGTCCATCATACGGCGGCGGAATGGGTGGCGGTGCACCTAGCCCCTCAAATGATCTAGATGATGAAATTCCATTCTAATCAAATGTTTGTAGATTAAAATTCATGTAAGGCGCTCAGTAATTTGGGCGCCTTCTTTATTAGACCACTTTACTTATCGGGCATCCTCAAGAACACCCCGCACCACATCCACAGGCACGTCAGTCGTAACAAACGCGTCGCCGATACCCCGCGCCATAATAAACCGTAACTGTCCATCGATGACCTTTTTGTCTTGTGACATCAGTTCAATGAGAGCGTCAGTTGACGGAAGTTCCCCATCTATATCACGCAGATCGACTTTCATGCCCATTGCCCGCAAATGAGCGCGCACACGGCTTGGCGCTTCTTGAGCGCACAGCCCCAACCGCATTGAAGCCTCAAAAGCCAACGCGCAGCCAATCGCGACACCTTCACCGTGCAAAAGGCGACTAGACGCATAATCTGTCGCGGTTTCAAGCGCATGGCAAAACGTGTGCCCAAGGTTTAGCAGAGCACGATCCCCCTGCTCTGTCTCGTCCCGCACCACAATATCAGCTTTCATCTGAACAGAGCGGCGAACGGCCTCAATGCGTAAATCAACATCTCCTGCAGCCATTGCCGGTGCATTTTCTTCAAGCCATTCAAAAAACGCGGCACTCCCCAGAAGCCCATATTTCACAACTTCACCGTAACCTGCCAAAAAATCACGGGTTTGTAATGTTGCAAGTACGTCCACATCGGCCAGTACCAAACTCGGTTGATGAAATGCGCCAATCAGATTTTTACCATGGGGCGCGTTAATGCCTGTTTTACCACCAACGGAGCTGTCGACCTGCGCCAAAAGTGACGTTGGGATCTGCACAAACCGAACACCGCGCCGTAAAATCGCAGCGGCAAAGCCTACCAAGTCACCAATCACGCCGCCGCCAAAAGCAACAACGACGTCACCGCGTTCAACTTTTTGGTCCAAAAGCCACTCAACAGTTTTGCTTAAATGTGGCCAACTTTTTGTACTCTCACCTGCAGGTAGTTTAAGTGATGTCATTTCGACACCATCTGCAGCAAGACCCGCGCGCAGTGCATCCAAGTGCAGCGAGGCCACGTTTTCATCGGTGACCACAGCAACTTTTGGCCGCCGCAGCAAAGGTAAAATTTGCGCTCCGGCTGATGCGATTAGACCAGTGCCAATCTGCACGTCATAAGCTCTGGTATCAAGCGGAACGTGAACCGTCGCCTGAGTTGCGCCACCATTGGGAGAGGTTTTTGTCATCGAAATTAGTCCTTCAAAAACGCAAATAAGGCGCGTTGCACGGCCGTGGTCGTCTCAGCGATGCTTCCCTGCCCACATTCCACCTGAATGTTAGCACAGCGGTAGTGAGCTACCCGCGCATCGAAAAGCGCATTCAGGGTAGCGCGTGGGTTTTCAGTCCGTAAAAGCGGCCGAGTATCTTTATGACGGACCCGCTCCCAAAGCACATCAAGAGGTACGTCAAGCCATACGGAAACGCCTTTGCTCGCAATTAGATCACGATTGATAGGCGCCAAAAAAGCGCCACCGCCAGTACTCAAAATACACGGTGGGCCAGACAGCAAACGGTCTATCACCTCGGTCTCGCGCTGGCGGAAAAAGTCTTCGCCGTCCCGTTCGAAAATCTCTGCGATGGTACGTCGGGCGGCGGCTTCAATCTCAGCATCACTATCAACAAACGGCACGTCGAGAGAGTGGGCCAATGCACGACCAATCGCCGTTTTACCAGCCCCCATCATGCCAACCATCACAACCGTTTTTGAAAGGTTCTGCGCCATGGTGTACGTCACCCCGAACATTGTTTGTAGCGCTTGTAGCTTACCTATTTGATAAGCGCCCGCCCGCCGTTTTCCGTCTCACCCCGCGTGAATGCCGTGAGTTTTGCAAAAAGACCATATACAACTGCAATAATTCGCTCAATTATGGGGCAAAATCACGGCAATGTACCGCCGCATCAGCTTGAGTACAGCGTGGAAACCTGTAGCTAAGCTGAGGAATCGAGGCAGAAAAGGAAGGTCGACGCTATGATAGGACGACTTTTTAAATTTATTGGGTATCTCGCAGTTTTGGCGATCATCGGGCTGGTGGCCTTTGCGTATCTTGGGCCGATGGTGATGCCTGATGCGTTCGCGGCACCTCAAACTTCAGTCACAAAACCCATCACTTTGAGTGTTGAGTGATGCCAGCCAAGCACGTGGGTCTAGCGGGTTTTGCGTGCTGCCTATGGGCCTGTATGGCAGCGGCGCAAGAAGAGCCGCTATCTACGATTGATTGGCTTAGCGAGACTCTACGCGGCCCACAAACAGTGCCTCCAGCAAGTGCGCTACCACCGATCGACCTTGATGCAACTGTGCGCAGTTTGACCCTTCGCCCTGGCGTTAATTTACCCGAGAAAATCACAATACCAAACGTCACCGTCGAGCCACTTGGTGCGCCAAAAACACGTGCTGTTGGTCTCAGCCCGCCAAGTGCTACTGGCCTGCCCCATACCCTTTGGACAGCGAGCGATCCTGAAACTCTTGCGCCTTTACTTAGAGCAATCGGCGCGCCCACAATTCCTGCAATGCAGCAGCTTTTACGCCGACTGCTGATTGCGGAGGCAAACACGCCAGTTACACGTGACCCAGAGGCTGATATCTTAGTCGCACGCGTCGACGCTTTGTTGGCAATGGGGGACGTAGAGACCAGTCTTGCACTTCTCGATCAGGCAGGTGCGATGACCCCACAACTGTTTGCGCGTTGGTTTGATCTGTCACTGCTGACGGGTACGGAGGATGCCGCATGCACAGCGCTTATGGCAAACGCAGCCCTACGTGCAGCACTACCAACCCGTGTCTTTTGCCTGTCACGAACAGGGGACTGGAACGCGGCAGCTTTGACGCTTAGAACAGGCGAGGCCTTGGGAGAAATTCCAGCGGATAAAGCAGCCCTTTTAGCACAGTTTCTTGATCCAGAGCTTGCGGAAGAAAGTATTGATCTGGCACCACCGCGCGTAATTACACCGCTGGAATTTACCTTGCGCCGTGCGATTGGAACGCCACTGCCTACCACCATGCTTCCCCTTGCTTATGCCACCACAGCGCTGACACCAGACAATGGCTGGAAAACACAAATTGACGCTGCCATCCGCCTTGCGCGTGCGGGAAGTTTGTCATCAAACCGACTGCTCGATGTGATGACAGCCAACATTCCGTCCGCATCAGGGGGCGTTTGGGAATTGGCCGAAACATGGCAACGCCTTGATATCTGGGTGACCGGTAGAAACCCTTCGGCCATCAGCCGTGCACTCCCTGCAGCTTGGGTCGAGGCGCGAAAGGCTGGTGTGCAAACGGCAATGGCCGACCTGTATAGTGAGCCTCTAAAGGACTTGCCGCTAACCGGTCCAGCACAAATTACGCGCGCTGAAACGATGTTTTTATCGCCCCTTTATGAAAGCGTCTTGGCCGAAGACACCGCCACCACTGACCTAGCTTTTGCACACTCGGTCGCCGTAGGGACCCCAATTGCATCCCTTGCGGGCAGCTTGATTGAAAGGATTATTGTAGACGGATTTGCGACAAACACCCTGCCCCCACAAAATGCAGAGTTGCTCCGCCAAGGAAAATTGGGCGAGACACTTGTCCGCGCGATCGTGACCGCAGAACAGGCGGCAATGGGCGATTTGCGTGACATCGCACAGGTCATCACGCTTCTGCGCCAAACGGGTCTGGAAAGCACTGCCCGCCAATTGGCCCTGAACTTGCTTTTGATCGATAGGCTACGCACATGACTGCGGTTAATTCTGACGCTCATCTGATCAAAGCGTTTCTTGAGGCACAAGCCGCTGAGCTGAATGCCGCCACGAATACACAGCTAGCCTATGCCCGCGATCTGACCGATGTGAGTGGCTATTTGAACCACAACGATGAAAACTTCGCCTCTGCCACACGCCAGCACGTGGAGGATTATCTAGTGCATTGCGACGCCCAAGGTTTCGCAAAATCGACCCGCGCGCGGCGATTATCGGCCATGAAACAGCTTTTTCGATTTATGTTTGAAGAAGGATTGCGAGCCGATAACCCCGCCATCCAGATCAAAGGCCCCGGCCGCAGCAAAGCACTGCCAAAAACGCTATCCATGGATGAAGTTGAACAGCTGCTTCAGATGGCGCGTACGATCGGCAGGACTGAAACTGACAAATTGCGAAACGCCTGCCTGATGGAGCTTTTATACGCTACGGGAATGCGTGTGACAGAACTTGTCAGTCTTCCCGTAAGTGCTGCACGCGGTGATCCGCGTATGCTGTTGGTTCGCGGCAAAGGCGGTAAAGAACGGATGGTTCCCCTGTCTGCTCCTGCTCGTGACGCGCTTTCGGCGTGGCTTACTGCATGGGACACCAAAGATACCACAAGCAGAGCCAATGGGGTACCAAGCTCGAAGTATCTGTTTCCATCGTCATCCAAAGACGGACATCTGACGCGCCATGGATTTTACATTTTTATCAAGGATTTATCGATAAAAGCTGAAGTTGATCCCGCAAAAGTAACACCGCACACAATGCGCCATGCTTTTGCCACGCATCTTCTTGAGAACGGCGCTGATCTGAGGTCCATTCAGGTGCTTCTTGGGCATGCTGATGTCGCCACAACAGAGATTTACACACATGTTTTGGACGAGCGTCTCAAAGCACTTGTGCTTGAACATCATCCCCTGTCCACCGCTCCCGATCGCAACAGCTAAGGGCAAAACGCCTGCCAAGCTCTTGATTTTCACGGCAAACACCCTTCATATCTAGTACGGGGTTATTTAAGGACTTAAAACCAGTGGACACAGCCTTTTGGGTTACGTCGGGCGGAATTGTACTTTTGCTTGTCCTATCGGGCTTCTTTTCAGGCTCGGAAACTGCACTAACAGCAGCATCACGTGGCAAACTGCGCGCACAGGCTGACAAAGGGAGCAAAGGGGCCGAGCGCGCACTGGCCATCACCGAAGACAACGAACGGCTGATCGGTTCAGTCCTTCTAGGCAACAACCTCGTCAACATTCTAGCAACCTCGCTCGCGACAGCCTTGCTAACGCGCGTGTTTGGCGAAAGCGGTGTTGCGCTTGCCACCCTGATCATGACGCTGCTTGTTTTGATCTTTGCAGAGGTGCTGCCCAAAACATACGCCATCACAAATGCCGAGACCGCCGCCGCCGCAGTTTCAGGCCCCATTTCCGTTGTCGTCAAAGTGTTCTCGCCAATTGTGGCCACCATACGGGTTTTGGTCCGTGCCGTGCTTAGCGTTTTTGGTGTTCAGACCGATCCCGACGACCATATTTTGGCCGTGCGCGAAGAAATTGCCGGTGCGCTTAATCTTGGGCACTCAGAAGGTGTTGTGGAGAAAGAAGACCGCGACCGCATTCTTGGCGCACTTGATCTGAGCGACCGGACGGTAGAGGAAATCATGCTTCACCGTTCGGGCATTGAAATGATCAATGCCGACGATGATCCCGAAACTGTATTGTCGCAATGTCTTGCCTCAAGCCACACCCGCCTACCCGTTTACCGTGATGAACCGGAGAATATCATCGGCGTTGTGCACGCAAAGGACTTGCTGCGCGCCATTGATAAATTGGTCCGTGGCCCAGATGCGGATCCTGCGGGTCTGTCGCGGTTCCAGGTAGGCGATGTGGCAATGGCTCCCTATTTTGTGCCTGAAACCACGACGCTTGATGATCAAATGCGTGAGTTTTTGCGTCGCCATACGCACTTTGCGCTGGTGGTTGATGAATACGGTGCCCTGCAAGGGTTGATCACGCTTGAGGATATTCTGGAAGAAATCGTTGGCGAAATCGCGGACGAATTTGACGAGGCAAAAGAGCCAGAGTTTATCGCTGACATCGATGGAACGTACACACTGGATGGTGCCATGACGATCCGCGATGTGAACCGCGCACTTGATTGGTCGTTGCCAGATGACGAAGCCGTAACCCTTGCGGGCCTTGTCATTCACGAAGCGCAAACGATCCCTGCCGAGGGACAGGTCTTCTCATTTCACGGCTTCCGATTTGAAGTAGCAAGCCGCGAAGCAAACCGTTTAGCAGAGTTGAAAGTGCGCAAAATCGTCTGAGCGCAAAGAAACTAAATTAAGGGGGCGATCTAACGCCCCCGAAATAGCCCACCCAAAATACCGCGCACAATACGCCGCCCAGTTGTGCCTTTCAGCTCTTTCAGAACAACCTTGCCAATCTCAGCACCAAGTGAGGTGCTGCTGCGCCGCGATGCACGCGCTGTTGAGCGGCCAACTTTCGTACCACTGTACCGCCTGTTCGACAGGTACTCGCGCTCTGCCACTTGCAGTTCTTCTTCTTTCTGCTCAGCGGCAAGCGCAGCATCGGCCGCCTGCTCTGCCCGCTTGCTAAGCGTTTCAAAAGCTGACTGCCGATCGATAAGCGTCTCGTACTTCCCTGCAATAGCGGAGTTCGCGATACATGTCGCCCGCTCGCTGACCGAGATCGGACCAAGTTGTGAGGAAGGTGGTCTGATCAACATCTGCTCGGCCACCCCCGGCAAACCTTTGTCCTCTAGAAAAGATGTCACCGCTTCTCCGACACCGACTTCGATGATGGCTCGTTCAATATTAAACGCAGGATTTTCGCGGTATGTCTCGGCTGCCAATCTAAGGGCCTTTTTATCCCGTGCCATAAACGCACGCACAGCATGCTGCACACGGTTACCAAGCTGGCCCGGAATGTCTTCTGGCACATCTGCTGGGTTTTGCGTGATGAAGTACACACCAACACCTTTGGACCGTATTCAGCGGGCAACCTGCTCGACCTTGTCGACCAACACTTTGGGTGCATCGTCGAAAAGCAAATGCGCCTCATCAAAGAAAAAGACGAGTTTCGGCTTTTCCGGATTACCCACCTCGGGCAGCTCCTCAAACAGCTCAGAGAGGAGCCACAACAAAAAAGTCGCATAAAGCTTTGGCGCATTCATCAACTTATCAGAAGCTAAAATGTTGACACGCCCACGGGGGCCATTGGGGGTGACGTCAACGGCCATCAAGTCACTGAGTGCGAGTGCCGATTCACCAAAAAGATGCGCCGCACCTTGGTTTTCCAGCACCAGCAACCGCCGCTGGATCGCACCAACGGACTGGCTGCTTACGTGACCATATCGTAGGCCAAGTTCTTTGCCGTTTTGCCCCACCCAAACCAAAAGCGCTTGAAGATCTTTGAGGTCCAACAGGGCCAGTCCTTGTTCATCGGCGACGCGAAATGCGATGTTAAGAACGCCTTCCTGCGCCTCTGATAGCTCAAGAATACGCGACAACAACAGCGGGCCCATTTCAGCAACGGTCGTTCGCACAGGATGGCCTTGCTCACCGTAAAGGTCCCAAAAACACACAGGGAAAGCCTCATGCAACTTGTGATTGGCATCACCGGCTTTGGCCAAGCCAGACAAATCCCCTTTCACATCGGACATAAAGACAGGGACACCTGCGCGGCTAAAACCTTCTGCCAAAATCTGAAGTGTCACAGTTTTGCCTGTTCCCGTTGCTCCCGCAATCAACCCGTGACCGTTGGCATACTCAAGCTTCAAATGCTGCTGCTGTGCATAGTCCGGCCCACCGCCGCCAACTATCAATGTTTTTTGCGCCAATGTTCGTGACCCCACCTAACTCGTAAACAAAATTGCCTTAATTCAAAAATATAGCGTTAACGATTGTATGTCACACTAAACCTATGCGTCGTAGTCGTTTTTCAGCGGTGCATTCCTCCCTGAAGGACTGGCCGCGGCGCTTGTTTAGTCGCGGTCCTTTTTTGTGCACTTTATACTGATCGTGCCCAATTGCTGTGCTTTGAGAAAACCCACCAACCTTTTCACTATTAAATGTTGACGAAGGCGTCGGCTTTTCCTAGCGTCAACTTATAAGTCGGCTAGTCTGACAGGGAAAAATAAAATAGGGGTTGCTAGTATTAGCAGCTCCTTTTTTCTTGGCATACCTATTGGGGCGAAATTAGCCTTAGATTATTCCATACTAAATAATTAAATAAATGGGCCGGAGCCGGCAAAATTCCGCTTTGCGCAATGACACGTCAAATCAGGCATGATAAGTCGCTGGCAGCTTTAAAAATACGGGAAAAGCCATGACCAACCTCTTAAAATTCTGTGCAATTCTCGCAGTTTGTGCCGCACCAGCTTGGGCGCAAAGCACAGCATCAGACACGGATCAGACCGCCCCCGCGGGAACTGTTAGTACCGATGGAGATGCAGGCATCCCGTTGCAACTGGGCGAAGAAGAAGCGCCTAGCGGACCACAGCCAGGCCAGACTTATGTTCTCGAAGAAGCGGGCGCGTGGGAAATTCGCTGTGTTAAACGCCCCGAAGGAGCAGCGCAGCCGGATCCGTGCCAGCTGTATCAGCTGCTGAAAGATCAAGAAGGCAATTCTGTTGCTGAAATTAACATGCTCGCCCTGCCCACCGGAAGTGTTGCAGCGGCGGGTGCCAATGTTGTTGTACCCCTTGAAACATTGCTTACCGAGCGGCTGACGATGGCGGTTGATGGCGGACCTGCTCGCAAATACCCATTTGCTTTTTGCAGCCAAGTGGGTTGTTTGGCCCGTCTCGGATTTGCAGACGCTGATGTGGCCAATTTCAAGCGCGGTAACGTGGCTAAGCTAACAATTGTACCAGCTGTTGCACCGGATCAAAAAGTTGAACTGGATGTATCACTAACCGGTTTCACCGCCGGTTTTGCGCGCCTTCAGAAACTATCGGCCCAGTAAATCGGCCTGATGAAAGACAAAAAGGTCGCTCGGCTTATCAAGCTTGGCGGTCTTTTTTATGGAGCACTCCGCAACGCGATAACTGCGTTCAAACCACCAAATGCAAATGCATTCGACAGTGCCACATCAATTTTTACGCCGCGCGCAACATTCGGCACCACATCAAAAGCGCACTCTGGATCGGTCTCTTGGTAATTGATCGTCGGGGCAATAATCCCTTCTCTAAGGGCCATCAAACAGGCCAGTAGTTCTACTGCCCCAGTCCCGCCGATTAAATGTCCATGCATCGACTTGGTTGAACTCATCATCAATTGGTCAGCATGGGGTCCAAACACTTCGGCTACCGCGGCGCATTCTGTCTTGTCATTAGCCGCTGTTCCCGTGCCATGGGCGTTGATATAGCCAACTTCAGATCTATCAATTTGTGCATCCCGCAAGGCACCCGCAATGGCACGCGCGGCCCCTGCCTTAGACGGCATAACGATATCAGAGGCATCAGAACTCATCGAAAACCCAATCACCTCCGCCAGAATGTCCGCGCCACGTGCTTTGGCATGCTCAAACTCTTCGAACACAAACACGCCAGCACCCTCGCCCTGCACCATACCGTTACGGGTTGCACAAAATGGGCGACAGCCGTCTTTCGACATAACCCGCAGCCCTTCCCAGGCTTTGATGCCGCCAAAACAGAGCATGGCTTCTGACCCCCCTGTGATCATAGCCATCGCGCTTCCGCTGCGGATCATGGTAAATGCCTGCCCCATCGCGTGATTTGATGACGCGCAGGCTGTGGCAACCGTAAAGGATGGACCGCGCAAATTATGTTCCATGCTGACATGAGCCGTTGCGGCGTTGTTCATCAGTTTGGGCACAATAAACGGATGAACACGGTTCTTGCCGTCCTCATAAACCGTACGATAATTGTCGTCTTGGGTGGTCAACCCGCCCCCAGAAGTGCCCAGAATAACACCCGCCTGATCCGCTAATTCGCCAGTAAAGACCAATCCGGATTGGGCAATCGCCTCGCGGGTAGCAAGTAGGGTAAATTGCGTAAACCGGTCATAAAGCGCGATCTGCTGACGGTTAAAGTGATCCGCTTCGTTATAGCTGTGAATTTGCCCCCCAATGGTGACAGAAAGCCGCTCAACGTCACGCATATTCAGCGGGGAAATACCACAGGCGCCTTCCGCCATAGCGGCTTGCGTAGAAGCGACATCGCGACCAAGCGCATTGATTGTGCCAGCCCCCGTAATGACAACGCGGGCCATTAGGCCGCCTCGTTCACAAGCTTTTCGATCGCTTTTGTGATGGAGCCAACGGTCGATATATCAAAGTCGCTTTGAGACGGCTCATTGGCATTGAAGGGTACGGAAATGTCGAAGGTTTCCTCGATCGCAAAAATACACTCAACCACGCCCATACTGTCTACGCCCAACTCGGCCAAGCTGCTTTCAAGTGTAATCTCAGCCGGATCAAGCATAGCTTGATCTGCTATTATATCAATGACTTGCGATGCAATGCTCATGGGGCTTTTGGTCCTGTATGATCGCTGACGTTTAGCTGTTGTCGATATCAGAAGTAGGTGTTTTTTTCAGGGCTGCAACATCTTTGGCAAGACGCGGCAGACGGCGCAGCGCCTTGTACTGCTCAATCCCCGACTTCATTGGAATTGCGGGGTCTCCCATTAGAACCCTGCCCGCTGGTTGGTTGGTCCTGATCTTGCCACTACCGCTAAGAATAACGTCATCACCAACAGTGACATTATCAACCACGCCAGACTGCCCCGCCAACACGACGCGGTCGCCAAGCGTACTGCTGCCCGCCACGCCGGACGCACCGCAGAGCAAGCAGTCCTCACCCACGGCAGCGTTATGTGCCAGTTGCACAAAGTTATCGATTTTCGTGCGATTGCCAATTTTCGTGTCACGGATTGTGCCGCGATCAATACAAGTGTTCGCGCCAATATCGACTTGATCGCCAATCGTCACACTGCCCAACGAATGGATGCGAGTCCAATGTTGGCCCGCTGTCTCGCCGCGTTCACCCAAAGTTTCGCGAATTTGCTCTGTTGGGGCCTTATCTGGTGTTACAAAGCTAAATCCGTCCGACCCGATTACAGTCCCAGACTGGCACGTAAAGTCATCGCCAATGGTAACGTTATGCCCGATGTTCACGCCTGGGTGGATCAACGCCTGTGCGCCGATTTTCGTACCGTATCCAATCGTGGTGTGTGCGCCGATTTGCGTGTTATCGCCAATAACCACATCTGCACTGATCACAACAAACGGGCCGACGGATGCGGCTTTCCCGATTACGGCAGACGGATCAATGACCGCCGAAGGGTGAACACCCGCACCAATCTTAGGGCCTTCATCGAACATCTTGGAAAGCGGTCCAAGGCTAAACCGTGGTCGCGGCACACAGATAGCACCTTTCAGACCAAGCGCCTTCCAATCCGCATCAGACCAGAGCAAAGCAGCCTCTGCCGCAGCGCTTAAACCTGCCGCAGCAGCTTCTGAATACGCCAATGCAAGTTGATCGTGCGCTGCATCCTGAGGCTCGGACAGTCCACGCAAGACAAGTGTCTCATCCCCAAGCGCCTCAGCGCCCAAAGCCTGTGCAATTTCAGCCAATGTATAGGTTGTCATGTCCACGCCCCTTTACGCATGTGGGTGTTGGCGCAATACTTAGCCGCTGACGCTGCGCAGGGCCACCCCTTCCCGTGCCAAGGCGCGCCAAATCCGCGCATCGCGGCCGTAAACGTCGCGTCGGAACTGAAGTGGCCCATCAGGCGAAGTGATCGCTGTGCGGTACATGATATGCACGGGCACCGGCTGTTTTAGGTTCACGGTCGCTTCTTCGCCCGTTGCCAGCAATGCCTGGAAGAACGCCTTTGGGTTGCTCTCTTGCTTTGCCAAAAGCGCGTAGGCAAAATCAAATGGGTCGTTCAAACGGATGCACCCGTGACTGAACGCGCGAACATTACGGCTGAACAAGCTTTTGGCGGGCGTGTCGTGAAGATAGATGTTGTAGCGGTTGGGAAACATAAACTTAACCAACCCCAAGGCGTTCCCCTTTGACGGGGGCTGGCGCATGTTAAATGGGAAGGTCTGTTCATCAAACTGACTGAAATCGACTGCGCCGCGGTTAATCTTGCGGCCGGAGCTGTCAGTGATTTCAAGTTGGCTCACCGCGTTGCGGTTTTCCTTCAAAAGCGGCAGGTACTCCTTCGTGGCGATCGAGCGCGGCACATACCAGCTTGGATTGATAACCATAAATTCCATCACATCTGAAAACTCAGGGCTGCGCTGGTCCAAGACGTTCTTGCCCACCACACTGCGGGTTTGGAATGTCACAGTACTGCCATCCATAATTTTGGCGGTAAAATCTGCCAGATTGACCTCGATATGACGTTTTCCGCGTGGACGGTTCATCCAACGCTCGCGCTCCATTGCAACGATCACGTTGCGCAGGCGCCGCTCCATCGGCACGTTGATTTCCTTCAGCGTCACGGCTCCGGCAACACCGTCTGCTGGCAGCCCGTTACCAAGCTGAAATTGCTGCACCGTTTTTTGCAGATCGGCATCATATGTTGCTGACGCGCTGCGGCTCATGTAGCCCATCGCCACCAACCGGTCGCGCAGCTCAACAACACCTTTACCGCTTTGACCGGGCTTTAGCGATTTACTAGATACCGTCGGCCCCCAACCGCCTTTTGCGATTTGACGTTCCATATCCAGCTTGGCTTTCATTAGGCGCGTATATTCGGGGTTCTTTGGCGGTAGGCTTTTCATAAAGCCAACGGGATTTGAGTTTGCAAACGCATCAAGGGTGGCCAACCGGTTGCGGTACGGGACTTTGCGTACGATTTCCTCGTCCACCCGTGACGGCGTTAAAATACCGGTCTGAATATCGCGTGCATACGACAGAAACTGACGAGACAACTCAACTTCCAGCTTTCCGCGTGCTGTGGCGCCCTTCGCTGCCCCGATCAATTTCCGTAGCTTGGCATCGTCGTATTTGGCTGATGGCAATCCATGATCTGCTGCACCTGCAAACGCCGCAACCAATGCACGGCGGCGCGCGCGATCTTTGCTGCCCGATCCAACCCACAAGGGTTCATAGCCCGTTGCTTTGTAATACGAAGCAATGTCGCGATCTTTGGCTGCTGCGGTGGCAATTGCTTGTTTTAATTGCGCATCTTGAGCGAAAGACGGCGACGCAAAAGCCAACATCAAAACAACAAAACTCAACCCAAAAAACGCCAGCGCGTTGCGCCGTACAATCAGGCCACGATCAACCGCTGCAGCGCTGACACGACGCTCAGCGCACGCATTCAGGTGGTTGTTGAATTGGCGTCCGGAAATAGCTTGTTTACGCAACATGTCTTTTGTCCCCCACACATTTAACTGTGTTTACTACTTGGCGAATACGCGCCGCACGCCTGCAAGATCGATGATCCACGATGCCGCTTTGAGTGTCTATTCACAAATTCCTCATCTATTCGTTCTAAGACCCATTTGTGGCATAGCAGCCAGCTTTCAGCGCGCACATCTGTGCGCTGCACTACTGTAACGATTAACGAAGACCCAGATACGCAAAAATATGCCCAAATTCTCGGTAAATCGTGGGTCTGACAAATCTATACTTGGTTGCTGATTCCCTTTGTGCCATAAGTTCCGCACATCTGGGGAGATGTAATAGCGGTGAGCTTGTCTGAGGGCTCTACGCAAAAAAGCAGGACGACGAGGCACGATGAGCACGGTATCTTCCACTTGCATCACACGGCGTGGGCTTTTGACGGCGTTTGCCGCAAGCGCGATCACGGCCGCCCCAACCTATTCAAACGCCGCAGGTTTTCTGCGCGGCGCTGGCGACATTCGCAAACTCAAAGCTTACTCCGGACGGACCGGTGAGAGCATTGAGATGATCTACTGGGTTGAGGGCGAATACCTGCGTGACAGCCTAAAAGAGATTAATTGGTTCATGCGCGACTGGCGTCAGGACAAAGCAATCAAAATTGACACACGCACGATCGATGTGATGGCCGCGGCCCATAACTTGATGGATACACCCAAGCCCTATTTGCTGCTTTCTGGCTACCGGACACCCCAAACAAACTCGATGCTGCGGTCGCGGACCGGTGGTGTTGCGAAGAAGTCTCTACATATGAAGGGTCAGGCAGCGGATCTTAGGGTCAGTGGCCGGTCCGTAAACCAAATGGCCCGCGCAGCGCAGGCTTGCGGCGGCGGCGGCGTTGGCCGCTACACCAAGTCAAACTTCGTGCATATGGATTGCGGCATCGTAAGAACTTGGGGCCGTTAATTCGGCTCAGCCGACCACTCCACGTTTCTGTAAAGATTTCACGGGCATTTGAACAAAATGGCCCAAGGGATCTTATTCAATGTACAAAATCAGGCTAACATTTTGGTATGTCTGATTTGCAAACGATCAAAAATATCGGCCCCGCCTTTGAAGAGCAGCTTATTGCGGCAGGTATCGCTGATGCCCAAACTCTGCGGAGCCTAGGGCCGGACGCGGCTTACGCCATGTTATTAGCAGCAGGCAACAAACCCCATTTCATCGGGTACTACGTTCTGGTCATGGCACTGCAAGGGCGTCCTTGGAATGATTGTAAACGCGCAGAGAAAGAAGCGCTGCGGATCAAATTTGATGCCCTAAAGGCAAACCGCACACAAAACGACACTGGCATCGAACGCGAACTAGATGCCATTGGGACGGGCCTGATCAGATAAGCTCAACAGTCGGGCAACAAAAAAGGGCGCAAAGGTTTCCCTCCACGCCCTTTCAAATTCAAGTCACAAGTGACTTAGCCAACAAGCTCAAGGCCAGCGAAGAAATACGCGATTTCTTCGGCAGCAGTTTCTGGAGCGTCAGAACCGTGAACAGAGTTTTCGCCAACTGACTCAGCAAACTCAGCGCGGATTGTGCCTGCAGCCGCATCGCTTGGGTTTGTAGCGCCCATAACTTCGCGGTTTTTCGCAATCGCATCTTCGCCTTCCAGAACCTGCGCAACGATTGGCGCAGACGCCATGAATTCACACAGCTCACCGTAGAAAGGACGCTCTGCGTGCACTTTGTAGAACTCGCCTGCTTGTGCAGCTGTCAGGTGAATGCGCTTTTGTGCAACGATGCGCAGACCAGCAGCTTCAAATTTTGCGTTGATCGCGCCAGTCAAGTTGCGGCGTGTTGCGTCTGGTTTGATGATTGAGAATGTACGTTGGATAGCCATGATAGACCCCTTACAGGTTTTGAGTTGCGGTAATGATTTGGCGGCCACTTAGCACCCTTTCCCGCCTATGAAAAGCCTGCGTTGACGGGGGCCACGTAAACGGGCATGGACCGTGCATGTTACGCATTTCAGACATCTCATTCGCCATCGAAGGCCGTCCGCTTTTTGAAGGCGCATCCGCCACCATTCCTACAGGGCATAAGGTCGGTTTGGTTGGGCCAAACGGCGCCGGCAAAACCACATTGTTCCGCATCATCCGTGGCGAATTTGCCCTTGAAGGCGGGTCAATTTCGGTGCAGGAACGAGCCAAGATTGGCGGCGTAGCCCAAGAGGTCCCCTCCTCCGAGACCTCATTGCTTGACACAGTTTTGGCCGCTGACACCGAGCGCAGCGCATTATTAGCCGAGGCTGAAACCGCAACAGATCCCGCCCGCATTGCCGATGTTCAGATGCGTTTGGCCGATATCGATGCATGGTCTGCCGAAGGCCGTGCATCGTCTATTCTCAAGGGTTTGGGTTTCGATGCGGCCGAGCAATTGATGCCCTGCTCTGCGTTCTCTGGCGGCTGGCGAATGCGTGTGGCTCTTGCTGGAGTGCTCTTTGCACAGCCCGATATTTTGTTGCTAGACGAGCCGACAAACTATTTGGACCTTGAAGGCGCGCTTTGGCTCGAAACCTATCTGGCCAAATACCCCCACACCGTTGTCATCATCAGCCACGATCGCGGCCTTTTGAACCGCGCCGTCGGGCACATCCTGCACCTTGAGGGACGCAAACTAACGCTCTGGGCCGGTGGTTATGATCAATTCGCCAAGGCCCGCGCCGAGCAGCGCGCCATTCAAACTGCCGCTGCGAAAAAGCAAGATCTGCGCCGCGCGCACCTGCAAAGCTTTGTGGACCGTTTCAAGGCAAAAGCATCAAAAGCTAAGCAAGCCCAATCGCGGGTGAAAATGCTGGAGAAAATGGAGACAATCACGCCGCCCGAAGAAGCTGCCAAGCGCGTTTTCACCTTCCCCGAACCCGAGGAAATGTCCCCGCCCATCGTTAATGTTGAAGGTGCGGACGTCGGATATGACGGCACGCCGGTTCTTCGAAAGCTGAACCTGCGCATTGATCAAGACGACCGCATCGCGCTTTTGGGTAAGAATGGTCAGGGTAAGTCGACGTTGTCGAAACTGCTATCAGGCCGCCTTGATGCGATGGCTGGCCGTGTGGTCATGTCATCCAAGTTACGCATTGGGTATTTTGCACAGCACCAAGTGGATGAACTGTTTATCGACGAGACCCCGCTTGATCACATCAAACGGCTTCGTCCCGACGAAGGACAGGCGCGTTTGCGGGCGCGTCTGGCTGGCTTTGGCCTTGGCGCAGATCAGGCCGACACGCTTGTGGCAAAACTCTCTGGGGGGCAAAAGGCACGCCTGTCGCTACTACTTGCCACCCTTGATGCGCCGCATATGCTGATCCTTGATGAGCCGACCAACCACCTTGATATTGAAAGCCGCGAAGCCCTTGTTGAGGCCCTAACGGCCTACTCAGGCGCGGTCATTCTGGTCAGTCACGATATGCACCTGCTCTCAATGGTTTCTGACCGCCTTTGGTTGGTCAAAGACGGCGGCGTTTCGCCGTACAACGATGACCTTGACGCCTACCGCAAACTGCTTTTGACCAATGACGCACCGCTGAAAAACAAAGATAAAGCCGCTGCCAAGCCCGCCAAGCCGAAAGTCACGAAAGACCAGCTCACGGCCATGAAAACAGAGGTCCGCAAATGCGAAGAGCGCCTAGAAAAGCTAAACGTCATGGGCGACAAGCTAGCCAAGAAACTGGCGGACTCAACTCTTTACGAAGACGGCAAAGCAGGCGAAGCTGAAGTATGGCAGAAAAAATACGCCGAAGTACGCACGGCGCTTGACCGTGCTGAGGCGCTTTGGGTCGCCGCGTCAGAAAAACTCGAGGCTGCAAGCAAACGGGTTTAAGGCCCCGAATAGGAGACCGGAATGGATATCGCGTTTCTCATAACTGCATTCGCAACGCTTTTCGTGATCATCGACCCGATTGGCCTTACCCCCATTTTCGTGGCCCTTACGACGGGAATGTCCCCGCAGCAGCGCCGCCAAGTTGCGCTGCGGTGTTGTCTCATTGCGGTTGGTATTTTATTGGCATTCGGCCTTTTTGGAGAGGCGCTGTTGGGCTTTGTGGGCATTGGAATGCCCGCATTCCGCATTTCAGGCGGTGTGTTGTTGTTCATCACCGCTCTCGACATGCTTTTTGAACGGCGCCAATCGCGGCGTGAAGATCAAGCTGAAGAAGAGCCTGTAGACGACCCCTCTGTCTTTCCTATGGCTATTCCGCTTATTGCGGGCCCCGGCTCTATCGCGACGATCATTCTGTTGACGGGCGATCAAGACTGGATGGGATTTGTCGCAGTCACACTGGTCATGATCAGCGTTATCATCTGTGCGTTTTGCCTGTTCCTGTTCGCCGGCGTCATTGAGCGCGGGTTGGGCAAAACGGGCGTCAACATCGTCACACGCCTTCTTGGGATGCTTCTTGCGGCCCTATCGGTTCAATTCATCCTTGATGGATTGCGCGACTTTGGCATCGGTTTGATCTAATGGACAGCGGCGACACCGCGCAACTGCTCTACATGGGTTTGCTCATTGTTGCGATCGGCGGCAGCTATTTGGTGAGCCAGCGGCGTAATCTGGGCAAAACACTGCAACAAGCCGCGCTTTGGGTCCTTATCATACTTGGTTCGATCGCCGGTGTCGGGCTTTGGGAAAACATAAGCGGCACAGTTACTCAGGCCCAAAACACCAACGCCGCCGGTCAAATTGAGGTGCCGCGACGGGCCGACGGGCATTTTCATCTAACGCTACGGGTGAACGGTGTGGGCGTGCCTTTCTTGGTGGATACTGGTGCAAGCGAGATTGTTTTAACCCAGAACGACGCACGCCGTGTTGGTTTTGACACGGCGACTTTGGATTACTTCGGGCGTGCAAACACGGCCAATGGCACAGTCAGCATTGCATTTGTGCGTCTTGAAACTGTGCAGCTTGGCGAGATTATCGACAGTGGCGTGCGCGCGACGGTTAACAGCGCACCGATGGAAGGCAGCCTTCTGGGGATGAGCTATTTGCAGCGCTTTGCTGAAGTTTCAATCCGCGGGAACACTTTGATCCTGACGCGGTGAAATCTTTAGCCAAATCCCGTCTTTGGCACGTACGGTCAGGTGCGCCACTGGCACCGGAACCCGATCTTGGACCAACTCAAACCGGGGCGCGCGCACCAGATCCGCCAACATCAAGACCCCTTCCAGCATTGCAAGACCCGCCCCTGTGCAAACCCGTGGGCCACTACTGAACGGCATGTACGCATGTCTGACGGCTTGCTTAGCCTCAGGATTTTGAAAACGGGTTGGATCAAACTGATCTGGATCATCCCACAGGCGAGTATGGCGATGTAGATGCCAAGGGCTCATCACAATTTGCGCACCCCGCTTCACATCGCGGCGCCGAAGTTCAACATTTTCTGTGGCCTCGCGCACCATCATGGGAACTGGCGGATAAAGCCGCAGCCCCTCGCGAAACACATCGCGCGTCACGCGCAGTTTCGATAAATCAGAAAACTCCAGTTCACCGTCTGGCACTTCCTCGGCAATCTTGTCCTGCCATTCAGGGTACAGCGCCAGCAAATAAAACGTCCACGCCAAAGCAGAGGCGGACGTTTCATGACCCGCCAAAAAGAAGATCGCGACCTGATCGACCATTTCATCAGCGCTAAAAATCTTGCCCGTTTCGGGATCAGGGGTCGTCATAATTTTTGTAGCTAAATCATCGGGCGCGCGTCCCTGCGATATCTCTTCCAACCGCGTCTCAGTGATCTCTGTAATCAAGTCGCGAATGGTTCTCACCGTTTCAGATGTTTGGCGCCGAAAGACACGGGGCATCCATTTCGGGAGCCGAACAAACGCAGCTAAGTTCAAAAGCGGCTGACTGCGTTGGTAATCTCTGAACTGTGAAAAAACCGATTGCGCGATTGGCATATCAATCGGTATCGAAAACAGGGTCCGAAAAATTACGTCAGCCGCCGCATGGCTGGTCATCGGCTCAATATCACGCGCGGTTCCATCAGCCAAAGGTGCGATGCGGGAGACAGTTGCAGCGCTTGCTGCTTTCATCGATGGAAACACCTCGCGCAGCCGTCCGCCTTCGAACGCGGGATCAATGATGCGGCGCTGTCTATTCCATGCCTCGCCGTTCGTCAAAAATACGCTGTCTCCCAACAAAGGGCGCAGGCCTTCGCTGATCCAGTTTGATTTGGGAAAACTATCTGGCTCAGTTTTCAGGACACGCTCAATCACCTGAGGATCATTCACCAGGTAGCTGCGGAAAAGCGGCGTCCGAAATTCGGCCATCCAAGCGCCGTAAAGTTTGGCAGGTTGCGCGGAAAAAATATCTGCCCGAAAAAAACTTCATATACCGTCAGAGCGATACACGCTCGGGCCGCGATGCGGGTTTGGGGGGGCGTATGTCGTTACTACTCATGGGGCGGTCTTTGTGAATTTTGAAACCGCCCTGACGATCCGTGACTTTGACGGTGCACGTCCTTTGAACCGCTCTGCGAGAGACACAGGGCCGGCACTGATCTGAAAATAATCGTAGTCGGCTGGACGATCGAATGCCCAGAGGTACTGAAAATGAAGGCGGAAAAACCGCCAACGCAGTGCCTTCCAACGCGCTGCACTTAGTGTTTGGGAAAACGCTGCAGAAATTACCAAAGGCCACCGTTGTGTGGACCGCGCAACGCCAGACACAGCAACAGGATCACAAAGCGCAAAAGCACAGCCATCACGAGGCGCAGTCACATCCACCCAGGTCAGCGGCACAGCCTCACTGAGGTAGTGCAGATCACGGCGCAACTCATCTGCGTCGGGAAGAAAACTGACCATTGGCACAACTTGTCCGACTGATAAAAATGCCAGCGCAGGTTGATGTGTGCGCAGATTGCCATCACGCAGAACATCGACCAACGCCGACACTGCCAGATGCGCACCAGAGGAGTGCCCAACAACCAAAACCTCATCCACATCGCCGTGTAGCGCGTCAAAAATTGCACCAGAAAACTCCGCAATTCGCTGTTTTAATGCAGGGGAATAGGCGCCGTAGGTCGCAGCCGAGTAGCTATAATCATGGATCAAATAATAGGCGAAAGACTTGTTATCGTTGGTTTTGAACCAGCGCAGCACACACCATGAAGCGACAACAGCGGCCGTCATTGATATTGGCCAAATACTAAGCCCCACGCCCGCTTGCATTGCCCAATTCAACAACCGATAGACCACCGTCCCCAGCCAAAATGCAAAGCCCGGCTGCCCCAGCAAAAACACCACTGGATAAAGCGCCGCAATCACAGGGCCTTTTCGCAGCTTCATCAGCCGCCACAAAACGCCTATTGATATGTGAATCCATGCGGTCTTGATCAATTGCGCGTAGGTCGCCGCACTCGTATTCGACATGCTGTCACGTACAATGTCGGACCAAACCAGAACTTCAAAATCGCTTTCCGTTACATGCCCGTCGATATCTGCGTTCACATGCCAGCCGTACCGCGCGCCTGTGTGTTTGGCAGATAATTCAATATCATAGCCACTGATCCGCCCCTGATCCTTACTTTCGGTTCGGTAAAGCTCGCGATATCTGCGCGGGTGGATCGGATCATATCCGGGAATATAAAAAACCTTTCGGCGCTTAACGCGCAACGCTGTCGCTTCTTCCGAATGTGAATGGATAGATTTCATACCCAAGCGTTAGACGCATTTTTGGGCAAAATGAGGGCAAAAAGGTTAACCGAAATTTGCTAAAGCAGGAAAAGTCTGAAGCAGCCAAAAGCTGAATTCCGTGAATTGCCCTGTCAGCATCATCAAACCAACTGTCCAGAGCAGAAGACCCATCATCCGCTCAATCTGCTGCATGTGCCGTTTCATCCATGCCATCACGCCACTCAAAGAAGGAAAAAACGCCGCAACAAGCAAGAACGGAATACCTAATCCGATTGCATAGACCGCCAACAGCGCGGTACCCCGAACAGCACTTGCCTCAGATGCGGCAAGCGACAAAATCGCCCCCAATTGTGGCCCAATGCACGGCGTCCAGCCAAAGGCAAACGCTAGCCCGAGAACATAGGCACCAAACGCAGAGCCGCCCTGATCACCTGCATCCATGCGTATCTCACGGTCCATAAACCCGATGCGGTACACACCAACAAAATGCGCGCCAAAGACCATGATAACCAAGCCCGAAGCCACGACTAACCATTGCTGATTTTGTAGAAAAAACGCCCCCATCAAAGAGGTCGTAAAGCCCAAGATCAAGAACACCGTCGAAAGCCCCAAAACGAAAAACAGTGCGGTCCCTAACGCTTTAGCCCGCGCAGATTTTTCGTTGTTCATATCACTAACGCTCACACCGCTCATATAGGCTAAATAAGGTGGCACGATCGGCAGTACGCAGGGGCTCAGGAAAGAGATAATGCCTGCGACAAGGGCGATCCCCATTGCAGGCAGCAGCGTTACGTCAAGGACGGAAAAATCTAACATGCTTCCCTGATACGGGTTTTTTCGCGGGTGGGCAAATAGCAAGGGCGTTACAAAATGTGGACAAAATGTAACATCGCGGCTAGCTCATCAGACATGGAACACGATGATACCCTTGATGCGGTTGGTCTGCTTTGCCCGCTGCCTGTTTTGAAAGCGCGCAAACGGCTTCAAAGCCTGCAAACTGGCCAGGTTCTTCGCATGATTGCCAGCGATCCTGCGGCACAAATTGATGTTCCACATTTTTGTACCGAGGCTGGTCATACGTTTTTGGGTACGGATGAAAGCGGTGAAAACACCGCTTATTACATCCAAAAGAAGTAGCCTGATCCTAGAACTTTTACCGACCAAAAAAGCCGCGCAACTTATGCTACGTGGCTTAATTTTAAAGTTTCTTGAACCCAAGAGCTATTTCGAACCAAGGCTCCACCAGCCGCGGCGTTTGGGCTTTGGTGCAGCTTCTTCCACCACCGGTTCGGCAGCAGGTTCTGCTGCTGGCGCAGGTGTTGGTGCCGGTTCTGGCTTCTCAATAGGGGCTTCTGCCGCTTTAGCAGCCTCTGCTTCTGCTGCTTTTTGAGCTGCGGTTTTACGTGGCTTTCGAACGCGCTTGGGCTTGTCAGCAGGTACTTCTTCAGCCGTTTCTGCCTTTGTATCTGCCGATGCCTCAGCAGAGCTTGCTGCTTTGGCAGCCTCTGCCTCTGCCTCCGCCGCTTCCGCAGCTTTTTGAGCCGCAGTTTTGCGTGGCTTACGAACCCGCTTCGGCTTTTCAGCAGGCGCGTCTGCAACAAGCTCTACAGCCGCTTCAGTTGTTTCAGGTCCAGTTTGTGTTTCCACTTCCCCAGCAGACGCAGTGTCTGCTAACGTCTCAGTAGGCGCTTCTGAACTTTCAGCAGATTTACGACCACGGCCACGACCACCACGGCTGCGGGTCCGGCGTGGCTTTTCTTTCGGTTCAGCCTCATCAGAAGGGGCATCAGCAGCAGTTGTCTCAGTCGCCTCTACTGCCTCACCTTCGCCGCCTTCAGACGTTTGTGGCGCTGTATTTTCTTCTGAACGCGCCTCATCCGAATTACTACTCCGGCGGCGGCGACGGCGACGACGGCGTTTTTTGGGCTGCGCTTCACCATCTACTTCTGCTTCTGGCGCGGTGCCCGCCTCAGACGCATCATCAGAAATCTCTGCTTCGTCTTCAGCGTCGTCAATATCAGCCATGATCGAGGCATCCACAGACACGACAGCCGGTGCAATTTTCGTCACAACACGCGACGCTGTCTTGAATTTCTCAATGCTAAAATCGGGGCTTACCAAAGTTGGATCGCCCTCGATGCGCACGGACATGCCGTAACGCGCTTCGATCTGTGCAATATGTTCGCGCTTCATATTCATTAAGAAGTTGGCAATGCCAACGGGACACTTCACCAGCACTTCTTTTGTACGGCCGCGAACACCCTCTTCCTCGAGCTGGCGCAAGATCGACAGACCCGTGCTGTCATCAGAACGGATCAGGCCGGTGCCGTGGCATGACGCACATGGCTGCGTGGTGGCTTCAAGCATTCCGGGGCGCAGACGCTGACGGGACATTTCCATCAAGCCAAAGCCAGAAATGCGGCCCACTTGAATGCGCGCACGATCCGTTTTCAGCTTGTCTTTCATCCGTTTTTCAACGGCGATGTTATTGCGGCGCTCGTCCATATCGATGAAATCAATAACGATAAGGCCCGCAAGGTCGCGCAACCGAAGTTGACGGGCAACTTCATCAGCCGCTTCAAGGTTGGTTTTGAGCGCGGTTTGCTCAATGCTGCTTTCTTTGGTCGCGCGGCCAGAGTTTACGTCTACCGCAACAAGCGCCTCGGTCACACCGATCACGATATACCCACCCGACGGCAGCTGAACTGTCGGATTAAACATGCCTGCCAGATAGGTCTCAACCTGATGGCGCGCAAACAGCGGAAGGCTGTCTTCGTAGCGCTTCACGTTCTTGGCGTGGCTCGGCATAATCATTTTCATGAAGTCTTTGGCCGTGCGGTAACCGCCCTCACCCTCAACAAGTACTTCATCGATGTCGCGGTTATAGAGATCGCGGATCGAACGTTTGATCAGGTTGCCTTCCTCATAAATCGCGGCGGGCGCCATAGATTTTAGAGTGAGCGCGCGAATTTGTTCCCACAGGCGCTGCAAATATTCATAATCGCGCTTGATCTCGGATTTGGTCCGCTTGGCACCCGCAGTGCGCACGATCAGACCAGCACCCTCTGGTACCAGAATCTCGTTCGCAATCTCTTTGAGTTTCTTGCGATCAGGCGCGTTGGTAATTTTGCGGCTGATCCCACCCCCGCGAGCCGTGTTTGGCATCAAGACGCAATAGCGACCCGCAAGCGACAAATACGTGGTCAGAGCAGCACCCTTGTTGCCGCGCTCTTCTTTTACAACCTGCACCAAAAGAATTTGGCGAACATTCACAACTTCTTGGATTTTGTACCGGCGCGGGCGAGGTTTGCGCACGGGACGTACATCTTCGCTGTCGTCTTCTTCTGCAACAGATTCGATGCCATCATCTTTGGCCGTTGCATCAACTTCCGCATCGTCGCTGTCGTCAGCCGCTTCAGCTTCTTCGGAAGCATGAACCGCGTCGCTGGCATCATCTTCAGCAGCAGACGCGTCATCGGCGTTGTTTTCTGCGTCGGTAGCAACTTCTGCATCACCCGCGGCTTGCGCGGGCATTTCAACCTGCTCGGCCTCTGGCGTTGCTGTATCTGTAGCGACTGCATCTGTTTCTATTGGCGCATCAGACGACACTGCATCATCGACTTCACTAGCTAATTCAGCCGTAACGACTGCATCATCGGACTTCACATCAGCTGCCCTTGACCGGCCACGGCCGCCGCGCCTGCGGCCCCGTTTGGGCTTGCTCTCTTCTTCCTCTTCCTGTGCTTTCAGGCTGTCTGTGTATGCTTTTTCTTCAGCAATCAGCGCTTCGCGGTCAGCGACAGGAATTTGGTAGTAATCTGGGTGAATTTCGCTGAACGCGAGGAAGCCGTGACGGTTCCCGCCGTAATCAACGAACGCCGCCTGCAAGGACGGCTCAACGCGTGTTACTTTTGCAAGGTAGATGTTGCCAGCGAGCTGGCGTTTGTTTTCAGATTCAAAGTCGAATTCCTCAACTTTGTTTCCATCAACCACAACAACACGGGTTTCTTCCGCGTGGGTGGCGTCAATAAGCATTTTCTTAGGCATTTTATCCGTTCGCACCGTCCCAAACGCCGATCGCGCCTGTCAGGCGGAGACCTGAGGCGAGATGAAGTGGAAGGGGTTGGGTGTCTATCTATGGCGAAACGCGGCCGATCAAGCGGGAGAGCAGATGCACGAACAGGCAAACCGTAATGGTCTGTCAACTGCTGTGCTCGGCCTTTTTGCCCGTCTCTGGCGCGCGTCATCGCGTTTCTTCTCCGACACGTAACGTCGCCACAAATCGCAGGGAACGCGGTGCCAATTATCTCACGCGGCGCTGCTTTTGGCGGCAATCGCGTGCGTTCTAGTGGATCAATGACCCGCAATCAGTCTGTCAGGTTGGTCGCGAGATTTCTCAGGGACAAGTCAGACAGCGAAACTCATATCGCAGCACCCGAGCTGTCTGCTTTGGCCTGCGTATCTTAATAGTAGGTATGAAGCGCCATAATTACAATGCTAAACCGACGCACCGCCCTGCAGTTTAGGTGTCAGCCCAAATATTCAGACCTTTGCAGTCCGTATTTGGCCATTTTTTCATTCAAAGTTCGGCGCGGCAGACACAACTCATCCATTACGGACACGATGCTCCCCTTATGGCGGCGCATGGTGTTGTCGATCAACATACGCTCAAACGCCTCTACGTATTCCTTAAGCGGCTTTCCTTCGATGGTCATCACTGGCGCCATTTCCTCGGCATCGCTCATCAGAAGTGACGTAATGCTACTGTTTTCACGCCGATTTTGCAGCACTGCGCGTTCAGCCACGTTGATCAACTGACGTACGTTCCCGGGCCATGGGGCTTGCAGCAATTGTGCGGCCTCTTGCGCGCTGACTTTGGGCGCGTCACAGCCGTATTCATCAGCATATTCTTCCGCCAAACGCGTGAATAGCGTCAGGATGTCTTCACCACGTTTACGCAGTGGTGGAACGGTAATACGCAAAGCGGTGAGCCTGTAAAACAAATCTGGCCTCAGAGCGTCCTCGACAGTTCGCCCCTGCTCTTGAAGATTACAAATGGCTACGATCCGTGTCTCCGCGGGTGTGCCTTGCTCGTTGATAACACTCAACAAACGGGCCTGTGCCGCATCACTAAGGGCCTCAATATCCTCAAGCACCAGCGTGCCACCGCGGGCCTCTTCAACCGCGCAAATACGGCCGTCCTCGGAGGCATCAAAAAGGCGCTTCATCAACGCATCTTCATCAACACCGCCGCAGCTGACCAACACAAACTTTTTCGACGCGCGCGCACCAACCGCATGAAGCGCATGGGCCACAAGCGTTTTACCAGTACCCGTTTCACCGTCGATCAGCACATGACCGTCCGCCTGGCCCAGATCTAAAATATCTTCTTTCAGCCGCGCCATCACCGGCGATGCACCGATCAACTTTTTCATCAGCGCGCCACCGTCAGACAGCTCGCGACGCAATGCGCGGTTATCAAGCGTTAAGCGCCGCGCCCGCGCAGCGCGCTTGGCTAAGTCGGACATCGTTTCAGGATTGAACGGCTTTTCAAGGAAATCAAACGCCCCTACCCGCATCGCCTCAACGGCCATGGGCACATCCCCGTGGCCCGTGATCATGATGACAGGAAGCGCACTATCGGTGCCCATCAAGCGCTTAAGAAACTGCATACCGTCCATGCCGGGCATCCGAATGTCGCTGACCACAATACCGGGATAATCAGGCGCAATGCCTTTCAACGCGTCTTCTGCACTGGCGAATGTTTCAGTTTCATATCCCGATAATGCCAACCATTGGCTTATGGACTGACGCATGTCCTTTTCATCATCAACAATCGCGATCTTCATCGGCTTAGCCATGGGGCATCCTTATTGGGTCTGACGCGCGCCCTACTCGGCGGCGTTCTCTTTTTCGCCCTCTGTGCGGTAAATGGGAAGGACCACCTCGAAAACAGCCCCCCCATTGGCGGCATTCCGCGCGGTCAGCCGCCCGCCAAGGTCTGTGACAATCCCCGAACTAATCGCTAGTCCCAAACCAACACCATCGCCCGGCTGTTTTGTGGTGTAAAACGGCTCAAAAACATCATCGAGGTTTTCAATCCCCTGACCGTTATCACGCACAGCCAAAAGTACCTGTTCCCCCGATGTAAGCAGAATATCCACGGCCGCCGTGTCAGACGCGTTTGTTGCATCAAACGCGTTACGAAGCAGGTTGATGATGACTTGCTCAAGGCGCAGCCGATCCCCAAGCACAATGGCGGGCGACTGGGGCAATGTCTTCGTGATACGAATTTTGCGTGCTTTAAGTTGTGGCTCCATGATCGCCAAAGCAGACGTTACCGCGTCGCGCATATCAACGGGCGCAAGACTGTCCCCTGCTTTGCGGGCATAGGATTTCAGCTGGCGCGTGATCGCGCCCATCCGTTCGATCAAGTCATCGATACGCCGAAAACTGACAATCGCCTCCTCGGCGCGTTTACGTTCAAGCAATAGCTTGGCACCTGCCAGATATGTTTTCATGGCAGCCAACGGCTGGTTCAACTCGTGGCTCACGGCGGCAGACATCTCACCCAAAGCCGCCAATTTTGAGGACTGGGCCAAGGTCTGCTCTGCACTTTTTAGGTCAGCTTGCACGCGCTGACGCTCTGCGATCTCTTGCTGAAGTCGTGTGTTCAAGCTCCGCAGTTCAGCCGATTCTTGCTGAAACCCCCGGGCCTGAGCCACAGAGCGGCGGTTCAACAAATAGAACGCCAGCGCTAGCAGCATGGCGAATCCCATAATCTCAAGGGCCAAGACGCCGTTCACTTGTTCACGGACAGAAGTGTAGCCCGTAAAGCTGATCAAGCGCCAACCGCGAAACGGAATGCGCGCCTCTTGGCGCATAACACCCTGCCCACTTAATAATGCCCGTGATGCAGGCCCCCACTGGCTGGTCCCTTCAATGGCCCGTTCGATCGCAGAAGTTGCAGGCACAAGTTCAAGCGCCGATTGCTCAGATTTACCCCGCCACCGCGGCTCAGTCGACAAAATGACCTGCCCCGTGCTGTCTGCCAAAAATACCGCGTCAAAAATGCCAGCCCATGAACGTTCAAATTTACTGAGATCAACCTCAACCGAGATCACCCCAAGCCGCTCATTTCCGACAGTCACACTGCGGGTGTAGCGAAACTCAAACCCAACACCGTCTTGGGGCGTAACGGTAAAGACTGTTTCCGTTGACCGCAGGGCATCCACAAAATACGGCTCGGATCGGTGATTTGAGCCAAGTTTGACCCGTTCTGTCGTCGCAACAGTGCGGCCTTCACGGTCCAAAAGGCTGAGCGACGCCGCACCGATTTCATCCACGAACGACAACAGTCGCTGCGTTGTTTGCGTATAATCCGCAGAATTCAGCGCCGAAATAAGCGTGGGATCGCGCGCCAAAAGCTGTGGCACGATCGAATTGCGCTGCAGTTCTGACAGAATATTGGCAGAATAAAGCGCCAGCCGAAGTTCCGCGCGGTTGCGCGTGGTTTCGGTAAACCGTTGTGTCAGCGTAACATTTGTAAACCAGATCGTAGCGCCCGCAAAAACAAAAAGTGCCAACAGCAACAGCCGCACACGCCACCCTACAGAGCCGGCCGCAGCCGCCGCCCGGGCAGCCGCAATACCGCGCTGCGGTCTGATTTCAGAGGTCGGAGTACTCACCATGACCGTAACTTACCAAAGCCACGGGCCCTGCCAAGTCATGCAGCGACTGTGGCCTCAACCAACGCACGGAACATCGCCTGCCCGTCTGTACCGCCATGCAATGCATCAATGGCCCGCTCAGGATGCGGCATCATGCCCAAAACACGGCGATTTTCAGACAGAACGCCCGCGATGTTATCAACACTGCCATTCAGAGGCGCACTGTAGCGAAACGCGACGCGATCTTCATCAACCAGACGCGCTGCAAGCGATGCATCCGCCACATAGTTGCCGTCATGATGAGCCACTGGGATGCGCAATGTATCACCCAAACGGTAGCCGCTTGTGAATACTGAATTTTCAGTTTCCACTGTTAAATCAATGGTTTTCGATACGAACTTAAGGCCCGAGTTACGCATCAACGCGCCCGGCAGCAGACCCGTTTCAGTAAGCACCTGAAAACCGTTGCACACGCCCAAAACGTAACCACCGACCTCGGCGTGGCGCACCACAGCTTGGCAAATGGGTGACTGCGCCGCGATTGCACCGCACCGCAAATAGTCACCAAACGAGAAACCGCCCGGCACAGCAACCAGATCAACCCCTTTGGGCAGATCGGCGTCTTTGTGCCAAACCATGTGAACATCGGCGCCCGCCTGCTCAAGCGCGACTTTCATGTCGCGGTCACAGTTGGACCCGGGGAAAACAATGACAGCCGCCCGCATAACTTACAGAACCTCGATGGTGTAGGATTCGATAACCGTGTTCGCCAACAGCTTTTCACACATCTGGCCGATAGTTGCCTCGTCTGTACCATCCGCCAGATCCAGCTCAATCACTTTACCCTGACGCACACCGTCAACACCCGCAAAACCAATCGCTCCAAGCGCATGCTTTACGGCCTCACCCTGTGGGTCAAGAACGCCGTTCTTCAACATAACATGAACACGTGCTTTCATTTTCGAGGTCTCTTTTCTTGTAAATCAGGTTCTTGAGTTTGACAGGGCCACCAAGGGCCCCGCTTGAATAGCAGATCAGTTAACCAATGTTGGCTTTGATGCAGGGCTTACATTTGCCGGCAACACACCAAGGCGACGGGCCACTTCGGTATAGGCATCAGCCAAGTTACCAAGGTCACGACGGAAAACGTCTTTGTCGAGTTTTTGACCTGTCTTTTGGTCCCACAGACGACAGCTGTCAGGACTGATCTCATCAGCGACTACAAGACGTTGGAATTCATTATCCCAAACGCGGCCAATCTCGATCTTGAAGTCCACAAGCGTGATACCAACGCCGTGCATCAGACCTGACATAAAGTCGTTCACGCGCAATGCCAAAGCAACCATATCGTCCAAGTCCTGCTGGCTCGCCCAGCCAAAGGCGATGATGTGCTCTTCAGCCACAAGCGGGTCACCAAGCGAGTCGTCTTTGTAGCAAAACTCAATAATCGGGCGCGGCAGTGTTGCCCCCTCTTCCAGACCGAGGCGCTTGCAAATCGATCCCGCAGCACGGTTGCGCACAATCACTTCAAGCGGGATAATCTCGCATTGTCGAATGAGCTGTTCGCGCATATTAAGGCGTTTCAAAAAGTGGGTGGGCACACCGACGCTGGCAAGGCCTACCATGAAGTATTCGGATAGGCGGTTATTCAACACACCCTTCCCTTCAATCACGTCTTTTTTCTCGGCGTTGAACGCAGTTGCGTCATCTTTGAAGTACTGCACAAATGTGCCCGGCTCGGGGCCTTCATAAAGAATTTTGGCTTTGCCTTCGTAGATCAGTTTGCGACGCGCCATCGTGCGGGGTCTCCGTTCCGATCGGGTCTTTTGGGACATCATCGCCCATACCCCGATATTTGCGCTCCTCATACGCCAACTGCTGCGTCCTCGCAAGCACCACGAAACATGGCCAAATGGCAAACGGGACAATTTGAGGCATTTTATCTTCTGGGCGATTGAAGTCTTTATCATGTTGTTTAGACAAGACGCCCTAAGGTCGGCCGGATGCAGCCGACACCGGTTACGCCTGTGGCCAAAATACTTTGGAGAAATATGTGAGCACGACCCTGCCCAACACCCAACCAGCGCCGCAACGCTGGCGGCTGCAAGCCATTGCCCGCCGAATTGCGCCGCTCGGGGTTACGGGGCTTTGTATTTGGTGGATCAGTCAATCTGCGGGCCTTCCCACGTGGGATGAACTTACGCGAGCCTTCTCGGAAATCGGCCTGCTCAAATGGATTATTGCGTACGCTTTGACGGCTTTAAGTCTGTCCGCGGTGGCGGGCTATGATGCGGTCTGGCACCGTGTTTTACGCACGGGCACCAGCCGGCAACTTGCGCGGCGAAGCGGGTTCATGGCCGTTGCACTTGGTCAAGCCTTGGGCGCCAGCGCGTTCATCGGTGCGTTTATACGTTGGCAAGCCGTAGCGCCAATGACTGTGCGCACAACGGGCATGCTTACGGCATGCGTCGCACTTAGCTTCATTATGATGTGGGGCATTCTTACTGCGATTGCCTCTGCTATTTTTGCGCATAACGCATATGTTTTGGTGGCAGGATTAGGCGCCATTGCCGTTATGGCCGGCGCTTGGGCGCTTTGGCGGATGGACGTTATTCCAGCGCGGTTAACCGATAAGCTATCAGATTTAGCCGTGCCCCAAAACCGTGACTGGGCATGGTTGATGATCTGCGCAGCCGTTGACACACTAGCGGCCGCGGTCGCTTTGTGGGTGTTTTTGCCAGACAGCGTTACGATTGGGCTTTGGCACCTTTACCCGCTCTATATGGCCGCACTTGGCGCGGCACTTTTGTCAAACACCCCATCGGGTTTGGGGCCGTTTGATCTTACGATTTTGGCCGCTTTTGCAACAGCCAATGCGCCAGAAATCATGGTCAGTCTTATAGCATTCCGCGTGGTCTATTACGCAACCCCAGCCACAATCGCCGCAGTGCTGTTCGGAATTATTAAGGGCTTTGCGCCCACCAACAGCTTTTACGCCAAACGTCCAAACAACGACGCCTTGCACGCGGCCCATGCTGCGAAACGCAGCGAAAGCCTGTTAATGCGCCACCCTGAAAGCGAAGCCGTTTATACAACAGCGAACCACCGCCCCAAATGGCTGGTGCGCCGTCTTACATCCGCGTTGGTCGCTCTGTTTGATCCCCTGTCAGGTCCAGCACGGCCCATCGACTTTGAGGCGCTGCGAAAAGCGGCGCTGCAAACAGGCCACCACGCAGTAATCTACAAATGTAACGCGCAGACCGCGCAGCGGGCACGCAACAATGGCTGGCAAGTCCTGCATATGTCCGATGATGCGGTTGTGGACACCCGTACCCCGTTCAACACGGCTGGTTCCAATTTCCGTCAATTGCGCCGCAAGCTGAAGTCCGCCACCCAAGAAAACGTGGTCATTACCAAAGTCAATTCCGCCCTGCCAGCCGAGCAAATGGAGGCTCTCAACGCAGCGTGGGTCGCCCAAAATGCCCGTGAATACGGCTTTTCTATGGGGACCTTTTGCACCGAATGGATGGCCGAACAGATCGTGTTTCTGGCCCATCACAATGATAAACTTGTCGGATTCATCAGCTTTCACGCCGGTGATATTGACCCAAATAGCGGCAAAAGCCGTCACTGGACCCTAGACCTTCTTCGGGCACATCCAAACGCACCAACCGGTACGGCCCATGCAATGATCACCCAAGCACTGCGCAACGCCCATGAAAGCGGCGTTTATGCAGTTTCACTTGCCTCAGCGCCCCCTCCTAAGGCCGAGCAAACATGGCTGCACCGCATCCTGAGACCTTTAAAAAACCAAGGCCTGCGGCAATTCAAATCATGTTTTGGCCCCTCGTGGAAACCGCTCTATCTCTGTGCGCCATCCAGACGTGCACTCGCCATAGGTGGGGCCGAAGTTTTGCGAGCCATTCGGTCTGCCAGTTAAGCGCGCACCTCATAATCAACATGAGAATTATGAACTTCATTAAAGCAGGGTAACGTGGCACTAGCAGGAGACACCCAGTCACGAGGCGCATCTTGATGAGCAATCCCTTAACAACCCTTCTTCAAAATCGCGATTGGCTGCTTGCCGATGGCGCAACGGGAACAAACCTTTTCAACATGGGGCTCAGCGCTGGTGATCCGCCAGAACTGTGGAACGTCGAACACCCCGACCGCATCAGGGCGCTCTATGCCAGTGCGGTCAACGCAGGGAGCGATCTATTTTTAACCAATACGTTCGGTGGCAACGCCAGCAGGCTCAAATTGCACAACTCCCAATCGCGGGTATTCGAGCTCAATAAACTCGGCGCAGAACTTGGTCGCGAGGTTGCTGATAAAGTGACGGATCGAAAAGTCATCGTAGCTGGCTCGGTCGGTCCTACCGGCGACATCATGGCGCCCATGGGCACGTTGACCTTTGACCTAGCTGTGGAGATGTTTCATGAGCAAGCGGAAGGGCTGAAAGCTGGCGGCGCAGACGTAGCTTGGGTCGAAACCATTAGTGCATTTGAAGAATTTGCCGCGGCCTCAAAAGCCTTTGCTTTGGCAGAGCTGCCGTGGTGCGGCACGATGAGCTTTGACACCGCCGGTCGCACAATGATGGGGATCACGACCAAAGACATGGTCCGCAAAACGCTTAAACTTGAAAACCCGCCTGTTGCCTTCGGGGCGAACTGCGGCGTGGGGGCGTCGGATTTGTTGCGCACAGTCCAAGGCTTGTCAGCAGAACAGCCGCAGCATCCCCTTATCGCCAAAGGCAATGCAGGTATTCCAAAGTATCACGATGGACATATCCACTATGACGGCACGCCTGAACTTATGGCCGACTACGCCTGTCTTGCACGCGATAGCGGCGCCAAAATCGTTGGCGGATGTTGCGGCACAACACCTGAGCATCTCAAAGCAATGCGGGCCGCCCTTGAAGAACGTCCTCGCAGCGATGCGCCGAGCCATGAGGCAATCGCCGCGGCATTGGGCGGGTTTTCATCAGCCTCGGACGGCACAGACGGCAACGCGCCCAAAGCACGCAGCACAAAGCGCCGCAGACGCCCCGCCGCATAGCGCAAGATCGACCCTAGATGACAATCGGTCGCACCGGATGCAACTCATGTCGCAATTGTGCCAACGGTTTTTGAAAGCTTGTTGGAATACTAATGAAAAATCCCCGCTGCGCTTTTTTCGTTTTGCGCCTCAACAAAGGATCACGCGGATGTCCGAAGAAGACGATATCATCCTGTCAGAATTAAATGACGAAGACCTTGTCGCACAAATGTTCGACGATCTTTACGACGGCCTCAAAGAAGAGATCGAGGAAGCCGTCAACATTTTGTTGTCACGCGATTGGCCACCTTACCGCATCCTGACCGAAGCCCTCGTGGGCGGAATGACAATTGTCGGACACGACTTCCGCGATGGCATTTTGTTTGTACCCGAAGTGTTACTGGCTGCGAACGCGATGAAGGGCGGCATGGCCATCTTGAAACCGCTGCTTGCTGAAACAGGCGCGCCGCGGGTCGGCAAAATGGTTATTGGCACTGTGAAGGGCGATATCCACGACATTGGCAAAAACCTTGTATCCATGATGATGGAAGGTGCGGGCTTTGAAGTGGTCGACATCGGTATTAATAACGCGGTCGAAAGCTACCTTGAGGCGCTTGAGACCGAACAACCGGATATCCTTGGGATGTCGGCCCTGCTGACAACCACGATGCCTTACATGAAGGTTGTTATCGATACGATGGTCGAAAAAGGCATTCGCGACGATTACACAGTCCTGGTTGGTGGTGCGCCGCTTAACGAAGAATTTGGCCGTGCTATCGGAGCAGACGCGTATTGCCGTGATGCAGCAGTCGCTGTTGAGACCGCAAAAAATTTCATGGCGCGTAAACATAACCAAATGGCGGCCAGTTAAGCCAGCCTTAAGGAATTGGATATTTTTAAACAAAAGAAGCCCTGCCCGGATTATTCGGGTGGGGCTTTTTGTTTCTGGGAGGAGCAATAATGGATGACACCACTTTACGCGATCATGGTGTTAAGCCAACTGGTGAAGCCCGTGTTTTATTGCTGGCTTGTGGTGCCCTTGCTCGTGAAATCTTAGATATTCTCAATACCGCCGGTTGGGCGCACATGGACCTGAAGTGCCTGCCGGCAATTTTGCACAACTCGCCAGCCGATATTCCGAACGCCGTCCGCAAGGCTGTTGAGCAGCACCGGACAACCTACGAAAAGATCTATGTGGTTTATGCTGACTGCGGCACGGGGGGCTTACTGCAGCAAACATGCGACACGCTCGGGGTAGAGATGATCGCCGGCCCGCATTGTTACAGCTTTTTTGAAGGCAACGTGGTATTTGAAGCACGGGGTGAAATGACATGCTTTTACCTGACGGACTTTTTGGTACGCCAGTTTGATGCTTTCGTCAACGAGCCTCTCGGCCTTGATCGTCACCCTGAGTTGCGGGACATGTATTTCGGGCACTACACAACGCTGGTCTATCAAGCACAGACTGATGATGCAGAGTTGACCGCCAAAGCAAAAGACTGCGCCACCCGCCTTGGACTTGATTTTGAGCGCCGCTTCACAGGCTACGGCGATATGCAGCGGGCAATTACATCATGGGCAAAGGCTTAGCCCGCAGCCGCCTCTGCAGACACCATTCGTATCCGTTCGACCATGGCACGCACACCGTTTGACCGCTGTGCAGACAGGTGATCGTTCAAGCCAAGACGCCCCAACTCAGAAAGTGCATCGACCTTACCCACATCCGCAACCGTGCGTCCCGCATAAAGCGTATGCAGTACCGCAATCAGACCTTTGACGATCATCGCATCGCTGTCACCCTCAAACTCGAACGCTGCATCTGGGCCAGTCCCTTGGATCATTGGGCGCAACCAAACTTGGCTTGCGCATCCGTCAACTTTTGTGGCGTCAACCTGAAATGCGGGGTCCAAAGGTGGCAGGCTTTTCCCCATGTCAATGACGTGGCGATACCGGTCTTCCCAATCATCCAGAAATTCAAACGTTTCCGCCAACTCTTCAAATTCTTGTGCCGCCATGACCGGTTCCTTTGTTTGTCTTGAGAATGAGGTAAGTCGCAGCCCCGCCTCCGTCTAGGGGCAATCAAGCTTTTCGCAGGGTTTTCAAACCCGAACCGATCAGATAGCAAATAAAGGCGCATTTTCGCGCCGCAACGTATAGGGTTTTCATGCGCCGCATCATTAAATCTGCCGTGTTCGTTACAACCACTGTCAGCTTAACCGCCTGTGGAAGTATTCGGGAAAGCCGCGTGAACCCGATGAATTGGTTCAACTACGAACGGCAAGAAGAACGGCTGACGCCCGAAGGTGCATTGGAAACCGCGAAAGATATCCGCCCCCTTGTTTCACAGGTGGCTGATATGCGGATTGAACGCGCGCCAGGCGGCGCCATCGTGCGCGTGACCGGCCTGCCTCAGGCCCAAGGCTTTCACACTGCTGAGTTGATCGAGGTTGAGACCGACACGCGTGGTTTGCTTGCGTTTGAATTAAGAGTTGTACCGCCTCGCCCGGGTGCACCCGTTGGCAGCGCGCCATCACGGGAAATCACTGTGGGCACATTTGTGTCTGACATTGCCCTGCAAGGCATCACGGCGATTGAAGTACGCGGCCAAAATAACGTCCGGCGCACCCGCCGCTAAAGCTTTACCCGCTTACACAGCGTCAAGCTCAATGGTGACAACTTTGTCGCCTTGGGTTGCAAGCGCCACTTTGCCTTCACTCAAACGCAGGGCGTCTTGACCAAATACCTCGGCGCGCCAACCCCGCAATGAGGGTAGATCGCGCTCACCCGCCGCGATTGCATCAAGCTCAGCTGCGTTGGCAACAAGCTTTTGGGCAACACCCGAAGTGTCGCATTTCGCCTTCAACAACACGCGAAGCAGATCCGCTAGCGCAGGGTTCACTTGGATGTTCGAGTTCGCCTTGGCAATCTTGGGCGCTTTATCCGCCGGCATCGCGATGCCTTTTGCAACAGCGGCCAGAATACCATCAGCAATGTCACCACGGCGGGCATCGCGTTGCAGCAAGCGTGCGCCATTCAGCTCTTTGTGCGAGGTCGGCTTCAAAGAGGCCATCTCAAGCAACGCGTCATCTTTCATAATGCGGTTGCGTGGCACATTTTTGCTTTGCGCATAGTCTTCACGAAACTCTGCAAGGGTTTGAACCAGCGCCATAAAGCGACCTGATTGCGTACGCGTTTTGATGCGTGCCCATGCGTTTTGCGGCTCAATAATATATGTTTCGGGCGATGTAAGGACTTCAAGTTCTTCCTCTACCCATTTGGTTCGATTGGACTTTTCAATCTCAACTTTAAGAAACTCATAGATATCACGCAGATGGGTTACATCAGCGAGAGCATAGGTTTTCTGCGCATCACTTAGAGGTCTACGCGACCAATCCGTAAACCGTGACGACTTATCAAGAGCTTGACGTGCGATTTTGCGGACAAGCGTCTCATAGCCCACCTGCTCACCAAAACCGCAAACCATTGCCGCCACTTGTGTATCAAAAAGTGGCTCTGGGAAAACTTTGGCATCAACAAAGAAAATCTCAAGGTCTTGCCGAGCGGCGTGAAACACTTTTACGACAGAAGTGTCCCGGAACAAGTCATAGAGCGGCTCAAGCGACAACTCATCCACAAGCGGGTCAATCAGCACAGCGTCCGCGCCGTTCTCACCGCGATAGGCCATCTGGATCAGGCAAAGCTTTGAGTAATACGTGCGTTCGCGCAAAAACTCAGTGTCGATTGTAACGTAGTCACACTCCCGTGCGCTGGCGCAAAATTCGGATAAAGCTTTGGTGGTGGTCAATGTGCGCATGTGCGGCCGTTCTTTAGTTGTCGGGGACGTCCCGAAGTTCATCTTGTGTAGCCATTTCCGGCCACATCTCCAAGCCGATTTTCATGTCTTAATTCTGAATTATACTTTCACACGCGATCCGTAGCGCTTTGGGATAGAGCAGATGCTCTTGAACCAACACTTTGGCCGCAAGGCTTTCTGGCGTGTCATCTGCTGCGATCCGCACGGTGGCTTGACCAATGATTGGCCCATCATCAAGGGCGGCAGTGACATGATGCACAGTGCACCCGTGCAAATAATCGCCTGCCTCAATGGCGCGCGCATGGGTGTGAAGACCTTTGTATTTCGGCAAAAGAGATGGGTGGATATTCAGAATACGCCCTTCCCACTTTGCCACAAACTCAGCGCTTAGAATGCGCATAAAGCCCGCGAGGCAAATCAGATCAGGACCCGCATCAAGCAGCGCCCTATGCAGCGCATCTTCAAACTCAGAACGGCTGTCGAAGGCTTTGTGATCTATACACTGCGCTGCAACACTGTTCGCGCGCGCCTTTGCAAGCCCGCCTGCGTCGGGACGGTTCGCGATCACGATAACGGGTGTTGCAAGATGATCAACACGCGCCATGTCATCGAGCAGGGTCATCATGTTTGAGCCCCCGCCAGAGATCAAAATCGCCACCCGCAGGCGGTCTACATCCCGTTTCTCTGCGCTCACGCGATGGCGCCGGAGTAGTGAACCTGACCATTGCCTTCGGTAACTTGACCAAGCGGCACAACAATCTCGCCGTGCTCGGCCAGAATACGTACCGCGTCTGGCACATCAGCCTCGCGTACAACGGCCACCATGCCAATGCCGGAGTTAAATGTTTTCAACAGCTCGGCTGCGTGCATCTGGCCTTCCTGGGCGAGCCATTTGAAAACCGGAGGCAAGTCCCACGCATCAAGATCAACTTGCGCGGCACAGCCTTCTGGAAGCACGCGGGGCAAGTTCTCGGTAAGTCCGCCGCCAGTGATATGGGCAAGACCCTGAATTTTACCGGCTTTGAAGGCCGCCAAAGTGCTTTGCACATAGAGCCGCGTTGGCGTCAAAAGCGCAGCACCAAGGGTCTGGCTTGCGTCCCAAGGACATACGTCGTCCCAAGCAAGGCCCGACACTTCGACAATTTTACGCACAAGCGAAAAGCCATTTGAATGTACGCCGTCACTGGCAAGACCCAGTAGAATATCACCCGGCTTGATATCAGCAGGCAGGCTTACGCCACGCTCCATCGCACCAACAGCAAAACCCGCGAGGTCAAAATCACCACCCTCATACATGCCGGGCATTTCAGCAGTTTCACCACCGATCAAGGCACATCCGCTGGCCTTACATCCGGCTGCAATCCCCTCGATGATGCGCGCAGCACTGTCGAGCTCAAGCTTGCCTGTCGCGAAGTAGTCCAGAAAGAAAAGCGGCTCTGACCCTTGGCAAATCAAATCGTTCACGCACATCGCCACCAGATCAATGCCAACACCGTCGACGTTGCCTGTATCAATCGCAATCCGCAGTTTTGTGCCAACACCGTCTGTCGCAGCAACCAGAATTGGGTCGATATAACCCGCAGCCTTAAGATCAAACAAACCACCAAAACCACCCAAGCCTGCCATAACACCAGCACGGTTGGTAGACTTCGCGGCGGGCTTGATCCGTTCGACCAAAGCGTTGCCTGCGTCGATATCAACGCCAGCGTCAGCATAGCTCAATGATTGCGGGGAAGTGGGGATGTCATTGGACATATGCGCGCTCCGGACAATGATGTTGCCGCCACGTAGCAGGTCCGCGCGAAGGGGTCAAAGGGAGATGGGGTTTAAGCCGCTTTCACAGTGCATAACGCCTGAAATCTGAATTGTAGATTACACCAAGCTCGAGCACAAAATCAGTCATGCCACCTTGACCCTACTGAATGCCAAGGATAGCACCATGACTGCGTGGGCCTGTAGCTCAGCTGGTTAGAGCAGGCCGCTCATAACGGCTTGGTCGCGGGTTCAAGTCCTGCCGGGCCTACCACACGCGTCGCCTGATTAGTCAGGTGCCGGACGTGACATCACTACATCAACACGTAATCCCCCAAACGCATCGCTGACACCAAGGCGCAAAGACCCGCCGTGGCTGCGCACGATGTCGTTGGCGATTGCCAAACCCAGCCCGACGCCCGCGACTTTGTTCTGATTACGCCCCCCTTCAAGCCGTGTGAACGGGCGTAATGCGGTGTGATAAAATTCAGGCTCAATACCCGGGCCATCGTCCTCAATGGTGATGCACACACTTCGCTCACTCACCGCAAGTGACACCCCAACACGGGTGCCATATTTTGCACCATTCGAGATGAGGTTATCCAGCAACCTTCCGATGGCCATGGAGCGCAAAGGCATCGATACCGTGGAAATTTCGCCTACCGCTGTGACGTCAAATCCTGCACGCTGGCTTTGTTGGATTGCATCCGTAATCAGCGGCCTAAGATCAGCGATTTCCGTTTCTTCCGTGCCTTCATCACGCGCGAAATTCAAAAACGCATCAAGCATCTGCTGCATGGCGTCCACATCACCCTCTAGCTCGCTGGTGTCTTCGTCCATCAGCGACAGCCCAAGCCGCATGCGGGTCAGTGGCGTGCGCAGGTCATGACTAATACCCGACAACATCAGGCGCCGTTGCTGAGCTTGCCGTTCAATCCGTGCCCGCATATCCAAAAAGGCCGTCCCCGCCGCGCGCATTTCCATGGCCCCCGTGGGCGTCAGAGAAACCACCTGCCCCCGCCCGAACGCGGCCGCCGCAACCGCCAACCGCTTTACCGGCCGCAATTGGTTGCGCAAAAACATATACGAGATGACCAACATCACAGCACCGATAGCGACCATCCAAACAAAAAGCTGGTGTGGGTTTTTTGGCGACAGGCGGCGGCGATCAAGCGTTACAGTAAATGGGCCGTGGTCCGTCGAAAGCGTGACCCCAACAAGCGAGGGCTCAAGTGCCAAGTTAATCCCCGAAAGCTTTGGCACTTCGTCATTCAAAACCCGCGCGATCGTGATGCCTGAGATATCGCTCCGCCCTTTGATGACCCCATCAATGGG